>NCBI01000005.1 GCA_002255365.1 Chromatiales bacterium 21-64-14 | reverse complement strand
GCGAAAGTGGACCTCGCCCAGAAGACGGCCGCGAACGGCGCGGACTATACGAAGATCAATCCCAAGGGCTATGTCCCGGCCCTCCAGTTGGACGACGGTCAGATCCTGACTGAGGGCGTGGCGATCCTGCACTACCTGGCGGATCAGAAGCCGCAGTGCAATCTTGCTCCCAAGGCCGGCACCATGGCGCGCTACCGTCTCCTGGAGTGGATGAATTTCATTGCGTCCGAGGTCCACAAGACTCTCGGCGCCCTCTACAACCCCAGAATCACGGCGGAGTGGAAGGCCAACCAGCTCAGCGTCTTCGGCCAACGCTGCGAATTTCTGGAGCAGAGGCTCGGCAACAACCCATACCTGATGGGGGATACGTTCAGCGTCGCCGACGCCTACCTGTTCACGGTCCTCAACTGGACCCATCATCTGGGGGTGGACATGGGACGGTGGCCGGCACTGGGGACCTACATGGCCCGGGTCGCCGCACGGCCGGCAGTCCAGAACACTATGGCCGCCGAGGGTTTGCTGAAGTAAACGTATTGGCCGCCGATGTTCGCCGCACGGACCCCGGGCCGGGCGCACGGGTCACAGGGAGTATGTCTTTCCCCAGTGGCGACGGCGACCACGGCACGAACCGCTGAACAAGCTGCCTAACGCCTATCTCCGAAACGGGCCAGTGGGGCAGCGCCATGGCCCGCGCCCAAGTGCGTCAGCGCCTGGCGGATATCCCGCAGCTTGGCCTTGACCCGGGCGGCATTCACGGGCCCGATGCGGATCAGGATCTTCTGGCCGGCGGAAAGTGCCTCCAGATGTGGGTCCGCGAACTTGTAAAAAACGCTGGGGCGCGTCAGCTCAACGGGCCCCTTGGGCTCAGGGGTAGCCAACAGATCATCGATAACCTCGATCAGCCGGTCGTTGAAATACCCGTATTGATAGCCCAGATCCTGGTACGCTTTCTGGAACAGGGGATAGAAACGCACGTAGACCGCGACCAATTTCCGAGTATTCACGCCGGTCACCAGCTGCACATAGGGCGTGTAACGCCGGTAGTTCTCCGCGCTGATAGTGTAGCGCCTCGCATCCCCGGACCCGGCGCCCTTGGCGATGAAATCTCCGATGGTCGGTCCGATGGGGAGATATCTAAGGGGCAGGCGCCGCTTCGGCAAGTTGTCCACGGTGACCACAATGCGGCGGACGAGGTAATTCAGGTTGAACAACGCCTCGACCCGTGGCGCGCCAAACAGACCTTCAAGGGCACGCTGTATCGCCTTGTCGCTCTCGTCGAGTGTGGGCAAGAACACCGTAGGCTTCTGGGGCGGCGCGACGGAAGTTTCCGCGGGCACGGCAGCCGCGCCGGGGACGGGATAACGGACCAGGGGCTCCTTCGTCTGCCGGTGCGTCGGCGCAACCGCGGCCGGCGTTGTTACCACCGGCGCTACCAGCCGAGCCTCCCACGGGCGATCGTGGAGCACTGCGGCGATCCCGGCCGCCAAGGCGATGGCCACAATCCAGAGTATGGTGTTCTTCATGGGCAACGAACCGCTACTGGCACTCGCGAGTCTCTGGGTCCGATCATAGCGCAGCGCTCATGACAACGCATGGCCCAGGAAGCACCACGGGGGTCGGCGACCCCGTTGCCCCGACGACGCGTTCGCTGGCGCCGAGCCGCTTCCGCTCCGCAGCCGGGAAGCCGCCGGCGTTTGCGGTGGTGGTGCGCGCCGCCCGGGCGGCGAATTCCAGCGATAATTGTCAAACCACGTCCCGCAGGAGGTAAAACCGGTGTCCGCGCCCAAATGCCCATTCCAAAACCTGATCATCGCGGAAGAGTTCGTCTGCCATCTCGGTCTAGCCGTCACCGCCCGCAATTCCCCGCAGATACATTGCCGGTCGGAACCGGCGCTAACCCTCTGCCGACAGGTATACGACTGCTTCAAGGCCGTGGGCCTGCCCGCCCTAGGTATGGAAGACGATCTCACCACGACCCCACACAGCGTCTACCTGAAGATTCAAAGTGGCGGACTGCGCGGCCTGAAGGCGCGTTTGGGCACGGGATCCATGGGCGACGCCCCCGACATCCACGAACTCATCCAGGCGGCCACATGCGGTGGTGACCACGCCGAGTCGTTACCCTATGGGGAACTGGTACCCGCTATGCTTGCGCAACAGGCCAAGCGTCGTGGTACCCGCCGGAAGTGATGCGGGCCACCCGTATCGGGCCCTTCCGGCCAGTCGGAAGTGGCCCCCATCGGCCAGCGTCTCCATATCGACCACAGAACGGCCGCACAAAAAAGGCCCCGCCATCGGGCGGGGCCTGAGTAATCAACCGGCATGCGCCGGAGATGACTGAACTTAGATGATCTGCAGATTGACCGCCGACGGACCCTTCGGGCCCTGCTCGACCTCAAACTTCACCTGCTGACCTTCCGCCAGGGATTTGAACCCGCTCCCCTGGATCGCGGAGTGGTGTACGAATACGTCCTTCCCGCCGTCCTGGGGGGTAATAAAGCCGAAGCCCTTTGCGTCATTGAACCATTTCACAGTGCCTGTAGCCACGGTAACACCTCTATGTAGTTGAATTGCGATAAATTGCAGTTCATTCCTGGGAGCATCAAGCGCGGGAGTTACCACAGATCAACAGGGGGTCTTCCGAACCGGCGGCAAGAAGTGCACTGCAACGCGTTGCGACTATACACCAATTCCTGGTGTTGGCAAGAAGAATTTTATGTGGGCGGCATTTTCCCATCCCCCCGTCGCGGCGACGCCAAGGACGCAGGCCCCCAGGGTCGACTGGCCCTGCCCGCTCCCGTGGAGCAGGAACCGTGTGGATTTTGCCCCGCACGCGCTAGTTCATAAGGGGGTGATCACCGGGTAGTTGTTTCGCATACCAGAGCGCCAGCTTATGCCGCATGCTCTGTTGCGATACCTGATCCTCAGGCAGTGGCTGGATCAGCTTGTCGTGAACCAGCAACCGATAGACGTAGAGGATCTTCTCGCTGGCGGAATCCGTGGGCTCGAACTCCACCGCACCGCGATCCTCCCCATATTTCATTCCCGCGGCAAGCGCGGCCTTGACGAGTTCAGTTTCATGTCTGAGTTTCTTCATTCCGCCCCTACCCGCTGCCGTATCATCGGGGTTCCGAGATATCTCACCGGTAAGAATCACCGGGCGCCAAATGCGCCCGGCCCACCAGTCCCGCCAGCACCACTGCCAGAATACCCGTCATGAAAATACCATCGAAGGTGCCGGCGCCGCCGATGGAGGCGACGGGCGCGCCCAAGCCCTGGATCTTTCCCAAGTTTAGCAGGTCGGCACCGATCAGCGTGCCGAGGCTGCCACTGATGTAGGCGAGCGGTGCAGCATGGCGCCGCGCAAGCAACAGCGCGACCGCGGCGGTGACCACAGGCGGCACGAATACCGGCTCGGCGATACCCAGCCCCGGCACCGGATGCGCCAGGAAGTGACAGACTGCGGCCACGATGGCGATGCCCGCCAAGGCCGGCTGATACAATCCATTCTTCACTACCAAGTACAGTGAAACGACGGTGGGAATCAAAGCGCCGCCCACGTTCACGGCGATCACCGTGCCCGGCCAGTCGACCACCATCGGGATCACGTAACGCATGCCGTAGAAATCCACGCTCTGCCCAGACAGGACTTGGTGGCCGGCAAGCTGCGCCACTGGGATATTGATGTAGCTGCCCAGCAGGGACAGCAGCAGCAGGCTCGCCACATAGCGGCGATCGATGCCGATGCGTTCGTAGGCGTAGCGCAGCACGCCCACCTCCAGCAGAACGAGCAGCACGATGAAGGCCACCAGCAGGAACAGGAAAAACGGAAGCGCCAGTGGGAAATAGTTGATACCGCTCGGATACATCGCCGTCTCCTGGATGGCCAGGTCACGCAGTGGAATGAGTATACCGTGGGTGCGGAGTTAGCGCGCAGTAGATCAGTCCTAAGTCCGACAGACTCCTAGGGTTCACGGGCGGTTGCGAAGCCGCACGCCGGAACGCGGCCCGTCATTTTCCGAACGCGCAAGGGCCGGGAAAATGGAGCGGGCGCGACCCGCGGCGCAGCGAGCTGGCCATCGCTAGACGTGTGCATTGACGAGATCCCATCAGGCCCGGGCCGTATGGAGGATACCCAGCAACGGGCCTCGATGGCCCGATGGGGTTCGCATGCGTCGCGCCACGGCCTAGGCGCCTGGCCCCTCAGGTACGCACGCTGGCGTGGGCCGTGCGAACCACCTCGGGATCGCCGCCCTGATCGAGGTTGGTGTGCAGCACCAGTAGAAGGTCGCTCTTGGAAACCGAACCGAGCAACCGTCGGCTACCGTCAGCGGCCACCACCGGCAGCCGTTCGCCGCGAAATTGCATGAAGCACTCGAGCGCCTCCATGATGCTGGCGCCGGGCGGTAGAGTTGGCACGTTGCGCATGGCCAGATCGCCGGCCTCCAGGTTCTCAGCGGAACTGCGGTCCGTGAGGTAGCGGGTAATATCCGCCAAGGGGACCAGCCCCTCGAAGGCGTTGGCACCATCCACCACGTATAGGCAGTTCACCCGTTGGCTGGTGAACGCACGGGTCACCTCTTCGAAACCGGCAGTGAGCAGGACCGCAGGCGGATTCGGCGCAATCAGGTGATCGATGGTCTCGATGACCTGGGGCTGCGGCTGTTCCTCGCGTTTGCGTCGCAGGGATTCCGTGTAGATAGCGTCGCCGCGGATGAGCCGCGCCGTGTAGTGCCCCACCACGCAACCCAGCATCAGGGGGAGCACGATCTGGTAGTCACTGGTCATCTCGAACACCATCAGGATGGCGGTCAGCGGCGCGTGTGTGGTAGCGGCCAGAAACGAGCCCATACCCACCAGCGCGTAGGCGCTGGGTACCGAGGTGATCGACGGCAGGAGCATGTGGAGGAAGGTACCGAAGAGCGCGCCGAGGGTGGTGCCCACGAACAAGGTCGGCGTGAACACACCGCCCACCGCGCCGGAGCCGGTGGTGACGGCAGTGGCCAGCACCTTGCTGAGCAGTACCACCAGCAGCATCAACCAGAGCCAATGGCCATGCAGTACGGAGCCGATGACGCTGTATCCGTTGCCCCAGACCTCGGGAATGCCCAGGGATATCACGCCTACCACGAAACCGCCGAGCCCGAGTTTCAGAAACAGTGGGACGCGCATCCCGGTGAACCACTCCCGGGAGCGCTCGAGCAGCCACAGGTAGCGGGGCGCCGTGGCGCCCGCCACCAGCCCCAGGGCCACGTAGAACAGCAGGTCCCAGTTGGAGGCGAAGGTAAACGGCGGTACCGCGAAGATGGCCTGATAACCGAAGAAGCGGTGCACCGTAACGTTGGCCACCACGGATGCGAATACCAACGGCCCGAAGGTCTCGATCGCGATGCTGCCCAGCACGATCTCGGATACGAACAACGCGCCGGCGATGGGCGCGTTATAGGCGGATGCGATACCGGCCGCGGCGCCGCACGCGACCAGCAGACGCAACCGCGGCTGCGAGAATTTCGCGAGCCGCCCGACCAGGGAGGCGGCCATGGCCGCCAGCTGTACCATGGAACCCTCGCGGCCGATGGACCCGCCGGTGGAGACCGTAAGCATGGAGGAAGCGCTCTTCACCAGACTCGCGCGCGCGCTGATTACACCGTCCCCCAGGGCGATGGCCTCCATGTAGTCGGTGGAACTCTGCCCAGGCGCCAGGCGCATGCCGAACTGAAGCACCAGCCCAGCCAACAGCCCCCCGATCATCGGCGACAGCAGGCGGATCCACCAGGGAAATGCGGTGGCGGATTGCACGAGGCTCGCGCTGCTGTGATGAAGCACGGAGACTTCGAGCCAATGCACGGACGCCCGAAACAGCACCGTCATGAGCGCGCCGATACCCCCCACTAGGCCGGCCCACACCAGGGTGGTCTGGGTCTCGCGGATCTGTAGACGGGCGAGCAGCCGTGCGCCAAACGCAACGGCCCAGGAGTGGAGTCCCCGCAGGGACGCATGCACGTCCTCAAGCCTACGTATCATTGCGGTACTAGCCTGGGAAAATCGGGCGGGGCCCGGGATTATAAATGCGCTGGAGGCGGGACGCCCGCGGCGCGGCCAGAGAATGGCCGATGCTTAGTTTAGCAGAGTCGGGGCGTGATACGGCGAGGGGAACAGCCACCGCGGCGCGCCATCATGCCGGGCCGGGGGACGCCCCCGCCCCAGGGGCCGGGCGGTCCCAGTAGGGAACCCCGGCGAAGCATTCCACCAGGAAGTCCACGAACGCACGCACCCGGCTGGAGAGGTGCCGGGTATGGGGGTAAACCGCGTAGGCGCTGATGCCCGGCCATTCGTAGTTCTCCAGCACCGGTCGCAGGCGTCCCTGGCGGATTGCGTCGTAGACGATGAAGGTGGGTTCCAGTACCACGCCATGCCCGGCGACGGCGGCCGCCGTCAGGAAGTCTCCACTGTTCGCCGCCAGATGGACCGGCACGGTCACCGTACCCTCGCCGCCACCGGGTGTGCGGTAGGTCCAGGTGTCGGGTTCCGGAGAATTGGCATAGGCCAGACACGCATGCCGCTTCAGGTCTTCCGGTTGGCGCGGCACCCCGTGCTGGGCCAAGTACGCCGGACTCGCGCACACCACCTGTCGGATCGGCGCGATGCGCCGGGCGATGAGGCTGGAGTCGGCGAGACGCGCGATGCGTACCGCCATGTCGAAGCCCTCTTGAAGCAGATCCACCTGCCGATCGTTGAAATCCAGCTCGAAGACCACCCCGGGATGCCGGGTCATGAACCCGGTGATCGCGGGGGTCAGGTGACGCAACCCGAAGGAATGGGGCGCGGCCACCCGCAGTCGGCCCCGCAACGCCCCGTGTTCCCGGCTGACCGCCTGCTCCGCTTCCTCCAGGTCCGCCAGGATCCGCCCACACCGTTCATAGAAGCTGCGCCCGGTATCGGTGAGCGTGAGCCGCCGGGTCGTGCGGTGGAAGAGTTCTACCCCGAGATGGGCTTCCAAATCCGCGAGCCGGCGGCTCACCACGGACTTCACCACCCCCATGCGGTCCGCGGCTCCGGTGATGCTCCCCGCTTCCACCACCCGCAAGAACGTCTGCATATAGGTAAACCGATCCATATTGTTCGTAAGTTACGAACAATATATTCATAAATCAACTGTTTTTCTGCATATTGACAACTGTCAGACTGCCTCCCAAGCCCACCCCGTGACGCGCCCCAAACCCGGGGCCGCCGCCCCGGAATCGGAGGAAGACCGCCATGAGTAGGATCCAGCACCCAATCGCCCAACCGACCGACTATTCCACCCCCCTGCGGGTGTTGCGGGTGGACGCCAGTGGGCGCACCCGCGAGTCCGTGTCCCGGCAGCTCACCGACCGGTTCATTGAGGGCCTCACGGCGCGTCATCCGCACACCCAAGTCGCCGTGCGGGACGTGGCGACGGGGCTGCCGTTCGTGGACGAGGCCTGGATCCAGGCGAACTTCACGGCCCCCGAGGAACGCACCGGGGCGCAGCGTGCGGCGCTGGCCCAGTCCGACACGCTGGTGCAGGAATTGATGGACGCAAACCTGCTGGTGATGGGGGTTCCGGTTTACAACTTCGGGGTTCCTGCCGCCCTCAAGGCCTGGATCGACTTGGTGGCGCGGGCGCGACTGACCTTCCGCTACACTGAGAATGGACCGGTGGGTCTGCTCCAGGGACGTAAGGCCTATCTGATGGTGGCCTCCGGGGGGACCGCCGTGGGCAGCGAAATCGACTTCGCGATCCGCTATCTGCGCCACATACTCGGCTTCCTTGGCATCACCGATGTGGAGGTGATCGCCGCCGAGCGTTTGATGGCCCAGGGCGAATCCGCGCTAAGCCGCGCCCACACCCAGCTCGGCGCGGCGCTGGAGCACCTGCCGGTAGCACGCACGGACGATGCCGCCTGAAGCCCGGCGGCACCCCTGGGGCTGATGCGAGTCCTCTCCACGTAGCGGTGGGTGGCAAAACGAGTCGCGGGTTTCGATCTCCCGCGGAGCGTAGCGGGGACGATGAGACCGGGTCGATCGAAAAACTGCGTCGACTCCCCCCTGCCGCAGTAACACCATGACGCCTCGGACCGGCCCTGGGTAGCGGGCCCGTCCTACACTTGGAGGAACCCTGACATGCCCACCCGCACCATTACCCAGCAGGTCCACGCCATGCCCGTGACCGAGGGCGCCGGGGTGGTCGTCCATCGCACGCTCGGCACCCCGGTGTTGCGCAACCTGGACCCGTTCCTGATGCTCGACCATATCGCCAGTGAGAACCCGGACGACTATATCGCTGGCTTTCCGGACCATCCGCACCGCGGTTTCGTCACCGTCACCTATATGCTGGAAGGCCACATGGAACACCGCGACAGCATGGGCAACCACGGAGACCTGCGCGCTGGGGGCGTGCAGTGGATGAAGGCCGCCAGCGGCGTAATCCATTCGGAAATGCCTCAGCAGAGCGCGGGGGTGATGCGCGGGTTTCAGCTGTGGGTAAACCTACCCGCCCGCGAGAAGATGAGCGACCCCGCCTACCAGGAGTTTGCGGCCCGGGCGATCCCGGTGATCGAGGCGCCTGGGGCCCGTATCCGGCTCCTCAGCGGGACTCATGACGACCAACGGGGGCCCGTGGACGATCCCCACACCGACGTGTGTTACCTGCACGTGACTTTGGAGCCGAACGCCACTTTCGCAGCCCCCCTGGCCGCGGATCGCAACGCCTTCGTGTATGGGTTCGAGGGCGAGGCGGTGGTAGCCGGCACCCCGATCCCCCGGCACACCCTCGCGGTGCTCGGCCCCGGGGACCGGGTGGAGGTCCGCTCCGGTGGCGGCGGGGCGGGTTTCCTGTTAGTGGCGGGGCGTCCCCTCGGGGAACCCATCGTGCAGTACGGGCCCTTCGTCATGAACACGCGGGCGGAGATCGAAGAGGCTATGGCGGACTTTCACGCCGGACGGCTGGTACGCCGGAAGGCGGCCTGGGCCGGCCAGTAGCGCAAATCACCCGATACGGCCTTGGGTGTCCACAACCCGGCCCACGTGGACCGGGCCGGGCAGGCACGTCGTCAGCCCGGCCCGGGGGCCATCGGCTCGCCCCACTCCCGGCGCCCCCAGCTCAAGCGCCGGTAATTGCGGATCATCACGATGGTCTTGCGGATGGCGGGTTCATCGAGGATCGGGGTATTGAGGCCCACCTCCAGGCGGAAAGTGCCGGTCTCATCCTGGCGGATCTCCATGAAGGAGCGCAGGGGCGCTGGTGGCCCAGACGCCGTGACCGATCCCCGTCCATAGCAAGCGAGGGTGTAGAGGGTCATGTGCCAGAGGACCGCGCGCCCCTCGAAATCCCCGGCAAAACGCACCCGTGCCTGCTCACCCGGCAGGACCCATTCGAATTGGTAATCCGCGCCGTCTTCCGCACTCACAAATCCGCGCCTCCCGCCGGCCCGTCACAGCCAAGCAACGCGAGTGGCGCCGTCCGGCCGCGGTTCTACGACGACTGCGAAGATACTACGCTACTCCTCGTCCACCCTCGGCCCACATCCGCGTTCCGGGACCATCGCTCCCGGGCTACAATACGGGTATGCGCGCACTGTTTCTTACGCTGGTGTTGGTGTGCCTGCTTCCGCAACGGACGGAGGCCGCCGATTTCGACAGCTTTGCCTTCGTGAACGATGACGGTACCCTCAGCATCCGCAATGCCACCATCCATCTCTATGGCATCCTGATCCCTCCGACGGGGCAGGATTGCTACGACTTTGAACGGCCGATGTCGTGCGGGCCGCGCGCCATAATCGCGCTCAAGTTCGACATCGGAACAAATTTTGTCCACTGCAACACCAAATCGCAAAACCCGGACGGCAGCTATGTCGCGATCTGCCGTGCCGGCGGGAAAAATCTCTCGAAATGGCTGCTCCAACAGGGATGGGCCGCCGCTCTGCCGGACGCGCCCTATGAATATCAGGTGCTGGAGAAGGTCGCGCGGAGCCGCGGGTTGGGTATTTGGGGACTCTCCGTGCATCGGCGCGGCGACCTCCGTCCCCACGACTGAACCCGCATTCCGGCGGCCTTCGCGCATCGCTCCCAGCCGCCCGGGGCGCAGGCCCGTGCGGGACCCACAGGCGCGCCCTTGCACAACGCCGAAGATGACCGGTGTTGCGCGCACCCGATGGAAACGAGGGTCCGCAACGTTGCGGGAGCGGCGCGTGGAACCCCGGTGGATCCGGGGCGGGAGTGCCCCGGATCCACCGGGCCAGGGTCAGATCCCGATCTGGTTACGGATGGCAGCCACGACTTCGTCGCTGGACGTGGTTCGTACACTCAGCAACTGTCCGGTCTTTTCGTAGAATCCGACCAGGGGCGCGGTCTTCTCGTTGTAGGTATCCAGCCGCTTCCCGATGGCCTCTTCGGTCTCGTCGTCCCGCTGGATCACCGGGCTGCCACACTTGTCGCAGACCCCCGCCTTCTTCGGCGGGCGGGACTTGACGTTGTAGATCGCCTGGCACTTGGTGTTGGAACAGGTACGACGGGTGGTCAGGCGGTCCAGGATCACGTCCCGGGGCACGTCGATGTTCACCGCCGCATCCAGGCGGATACCGAGCTGGTCGAGCAATTTTGTCAGGGCCTCGGCCTGGGGGATGGTGCGCGGGAAGCCGTCCAGGAGAAATCCCTTGGCGCAGTCGGGTTCCTGCAGCCGGTGTTCCATGATGCCCAGGATGAGCGCATCCGGCACCAGGTCGCCACGTGTCATATATTCCTGCGCCTTGCGGCCCAGTTCGGTGCCCGCCTGCACGGCACCGCGCAGGATGTCTCCGGTGGAGATCTGCACCGAGCCGTCCAACGCCGTCAGCATCTTCGCCGCGGTACCCTTACCGGCACCGGGGGCGCCGAGCAGAATCAATCTCATGGCTGGTCCTCTTCTTCTGGAATCACCCGCACCCCGGGAACGACCGTCCCGCGGGGAAACCGGGGCCGCATTGTGCCCGTTTTCGGCCCGGGGCGCCACTCCGCCGGGAACCGGAAATGCCGCCGCCGCGCCCCAGGGCGCGGCGGCGGATGGCGGATCTGGTAACCTACTGGCTTGGAGCGATACCCCACAGCGAGGCGACACCCATGGGTTCCGACGAGCAGGCAGCCGAGGGGCGGATGGACCCGGATAACCTCTACCGGGAGGAAATATTCACCGATCGGGAGGTGGGCACCATCCGACAACTCACCCCGGTGGACACCAACGGCGCCGCCGACCCGCAGCGCCGGGTGCTCTATATCGGCCAAGCGCAGTTACTGACCCCGATGGGCGCGCTGCCCCTGTCCTTTGAACTCTCCGCCGACTCCCTGGACGAGGCGGTGGCTCAGTTCCCGGAGGCGGCGCAGGTAGCGGTGGAAAATGCCCTGGATGAACTCAAGGAACTGCGCCGGGACGCGGCCTCCTCCATCGTGATTCCGGAGACCGGCGGGGCGAGCCGCGGGGGGGCCGGCGGTCTCCCGGGTCGGGGCAAGATCCAGCTCCCCTAGGCGTCTGTCGGACGCAGGACTTTTCTACCGCGGGGCGGGGGACTCAGGCCGCCGTGGCATCCCGGCGCAGGGCCGGGAACCGCCGTTCGGCCAGGGCGAAGCCGCCGAACAGCAACACCGTATAGAACAAGGTGCCCGCCAAGCTATAGCGGAAAAAGGGCAGCGCGGCAACGTAACAAGTCACCAGCCCATCCAGGGTCTTCCCGTACAGATTGCCCGAAAGCCAGACGCCGAAATTCGAGACCAGAAAGAACACCACCGCCGCCGCGAAGGCCGCCAGCGCGACGCGCGGGCCGGTCACGCGGTGGCGCAGCATCCACAACCCCAGCCCCACGATCAGCGCGACCCCGCCGTACACGAAGGGCATGCCGGCATAGAGCAGGCCATACCCGTACACCGCGTAGCCCAGAAACACGTCGCTCAGAAACAGGGCCGCCAGCGGCAGCAACAAGGCGCTGCGGCGATCCTCGAGGGTGGCGCCGCCAAACAGGGCCATCGCCTCCAGGGGCGTGAAGTTCGGCACATGCGGCACCAGCCGCGCGGCGGCGACGGCGAAGAGGAGGCCAACGATGGTCCAGTTGCGCGCTTGGTACATAAGTTGCTCCGAATCCGGTGGCGCCATTGTACCCCAGCACTCCCGTGGGCGCAGCGCCGGGTCGACGGCCCGAATTTTGCTTGGTGCCGGTGGTTACCGCCACTGCTCCAACGGCCTCATCGGAGGCCCTAGTCCGACCGGACGTGGTCCGCACCAACGGCCATCCCATGCGCTTCCCGCCGGGAAAAGTACCCGGGATGCAGGAACCGGCCCAGGAGTTCCAGGCTATCCACCAGGCGCGGGCCTGGACGGTTGAAATACGCATTCCCGTCTACCAGCTGTACCCGCCGGGCGCGCACCGCGGGCAAGTCGCGGACCTCCGGACGCTGACGGATTCGCTCCCAATCCTGGGATGCCCGCTCGGCGGACTGACCACAGCAGGCGATCACCAGCGCCTCCGGCCGGGCACCGGCGAGTTCGTCCCATTGCTTGACGATGGACGGCGCGCCGGGGTGGCCCAGCACCTCCTCGCCGCCGGCGAGCGTGACCAGTTCCGGGGTCCAGTGTCCGCTGCAAAACAACGGGTCGAGCCATTCCAGCACCGCGGTGCGGGGCCGGTGCGGCGCCTGCACCACGGCCCGCGCCACTGCGGCGATGCGCGCCCGCAGGCCCGCCACCACCTCGGCGCCCCGCTCCGCGACCCCCAGCGCCGCGGCCACCGCCGTCACGGTGCCCAGCACCCCCTCCAGGGTGGACGCCTCCAGATTCAGCACCCGCGGCGGTCCGGGCAGCGCCGCGGCCAGGGCGGCGACGCTGCCGTAATCGGGCGCGCATACCGCGCACAGGTCCTGGGTCAGGATCCAATCGGGGCGCAAGGCGCGCAGGACCGCGGCATCCAATTCATAGAGGGGCACGCCGGCGGCGAGCCGCTCGCGTACCCAACGATCCACTTCGGCGCTGCTCCGTGCCGGGTCCGCGATGGCGCAGGCACTCACGCGAGGGAGGTTCCGCACCTGGGGTGGGAAGTCACAATCGTGGGACACCCCCACCAGTTGGTACCCCAACCCCAGGGCGTGGACGATCTCCGTGGCAGAGGGCAACAAAGAGACGATGCGCATGGGCGCCCGGCTCCCGTTCACAGGAGCGCCGCCAATTCGGGTTCTCCCACGGGAATCAGGTCCACGAAGTGGCGTCCTTCCCGGGTGATCCGCTGGCCGAGACGCACCGGAACCGGCTGCCGGAAGATCGGACCGTCCCACACGAACGAATGGTACTCACCGTTCTCGCCGCAAAGATCGACCCCCGGTGGCAGATCCGCCAGCAACCGCGCATCCAGTTCACGGCCGGCGAAGTCCGCGCCGAGGCGCTGCGCGTCCACGCAACAGAGGCACCCGCGGAATCCGAGTTTGAAAAACGCCTCCAGCAACTCCCGGGTATCGCGGCCCCAGATTGGAAACAGCCCCTGCATGCCGGCACGCGCCAGATTGCGCTCCTGGTAGGTGCGCAGATCCTCCAGAAAGATGTCGCCGTGCGCCACGAGACGGACCCCTTGGGCGACGTAGCGCGCCATGGTCTCACCCATGCGCGCCTCGTAATCGGCGTTGGTACAACGTTGCGAGGGGAGATACAGCTTATCCAACGCCAAGCCCAAGGACTGGGCCTGAAGATCCAACAGGGATTCCCGCACGCCATGATGGCTGATGCGGCGGTAGTCGTCCGCCACCGTAGTCAACAGCGCTACCACCCGGTAACGGGCATCGTTCAGCAGGGCGTGGAGCGCCAGGGCGCTGTCCTTGCCGCCGCTCCAGGAAAACACCACCGGTTCCACGCCGTCGTTTGCCACCCGCCGCCTCCGTTGCCCGGCAAATGCGGGCGCCTGGGGATTGAACCGTCCGGATGGAGGCGCGTCAAGGGTGATGCGATGCCGTGGGCCTTCCCGCGGCTTTCAAACGACGCTGCCGAAACCCCGGTCGATGGTGCCGGCGGGCGGCTCGTAGCCCGCGATCCGGCAACCCTGGGCCACCGGCCCGCCGGGGAACAGTCCGTAGAGAAAGCGCACGCCGCCCCGGGCGTGGAAGCGCTCCTCAAGGGCGTCGTGGATCTCCCGGAACCGCACGTGACCCCGATCGGCGTGGCGGGCGAAGAACTCGTGCAGGGCGCGCACCAGATCCCAGTGATCGCTGCCCAGCGCCAGCCCCTCATCCTGGGCACGCCTCTCGGCTGCGCCGCGGGTCCAATCTATGGGCGCGTAGGGAAATTCGGGGTCTGTGGAATCACCGCTACGGTACAGGATATGATCCAAGGGCTCGGTCATGAAACATCCCTCCCCGGTTGGCGTTCCCTATCAGTTTAGTACATTGCCAGGGGCTGGCGTTCCACCGGGCGGGCAGAACAACGCGCCAGGGCCCGGGCCGAGCAGCCCTGGGGTACCACCGAATTTCCGGGTTCCTCGCGAGGCACGCGGCTGTGAATCCGGCGCCGGCGCCGGTTACACGCGATGACTTGCAGGCGCTCTAGTGCATCGGCGTCCGGTCCTTCTTGGCGGCCTTTTCAGCCCGTTTTTCTTTCAGGCTCTTTTCCGGCTTCTTCTTGGTTTCCTTTCTTTTTTCCATGCCCTTTGCCATAGCGCGCTCTCCTGGTGGTTAATGGTCAATCCGGGTGCTCACCGATGCTGCTGGACATGTCCTCAAGCTGCGCGGCGAGACGTGCCGTCATATGTCTTCGTTTTGGTGCCCGGCTCCCGGTTCAGGACCTAGGACAGAACCAATGCCTACTTCATTGATGGTTTCCATGACCTCGTCGAGGGCACCTTGCTCAGTGGGAAACGGGTCATCCCAGACCGTTGAATTGCCATATTCGTCCACGACCTCCAGAAGCCACCCATCCTCGCCATCCGCATAGATATCGACCTGGACCGTCCTGCCATCTCGCGTCAATGACCGGCACAGGGCCGACATCTTCGGGGCCGGGTAATCGGTCATTGCGCGTGCCTCGGGATCCGACTTTGATGGTCAAAACATATAGCCGTTAAAGTGCCCAAAATCAAGGGGTCAAAGTACCTGGATACGTTAGTTGCGTAGCACCTGTCTCAAACTCGCGGGCCGGGCATTCAGGTCCTGCGGCCCCTTGCATCTACCCCCGCGCGTTGTCATGCACCGTTGTCCAAGACCCGCGACATGGTCTTGCACCGCCGGAACGGATGCGCCTGCCCAGATGGAACATCGTAGCCCCCGCCGTACCACACGACGATAGCTCCCCTCGCTGGTGGATGTGGCCTGGGCGAAATCTTCCGTACTAACGGGAATATCCACGTGTCCACCAATTTGCTTCGCCAATAACTGAAATCGTCCACGCGGCGTTACAACTACTAAAGTGGATCGGAGAAAGGGGAGGAGGCACCCTGATCCACGAGTCAGGCTTTTGCGAGCATGTTTCCCGTACGATGAAATCTACAGATTGGCGGCTCGCTCGCTAATACATTCGCATCCTCCCATCTCAAAATCACGGCAAATCCATGGCCGCTGCTCGTAAATCATACAAGTCATGGTGTTTCGGTCCAAGGCAGAACACCAACCGTCTTCCAGCCGCGCCATGCGTTCCCCGCCCCATTTATCAGTCTCAATATACTTATCGGGCACTCCCGCATCGGTAATGAGCCTTACCTCCAAACGACAACAGCAGGCCTCGCAGTTTACGCAGGCCACCTTGGCATTGGGCAAGATACTAACTTCGGTTGTCATGAATTTATATTTATCTTCCATAGCTCGGCCAACGCACCCAACAGTTCTTAGGCCGAAGTTCGCAATGCCCGCCTTAGACGGCATTCCATATGGGTAAGATGGCAGTGCGTCCCGACAGACGAAAGGATGGCCCATTCTGCCGCCGTGGCGGCCCAGTAGTCCTGGCTGCCCGGCCCCTAGGCGGCGGACGCGGCCACTGTCGTGTTGCGCCCGCCGCGCTTCGCGGCATAGAGCGCTTGGTCAGCACGCAACAACAGCATGTCGAGTTCCTCGTCCGCAAAGCTGGCGATGCCGATGCTCACGGTGAGCGGAATAATGGCGTCATGGTAGGTAATAGCCGTGGACTCCAAGATTCCGCGGATACGCTCAGCGAAGTCCGCGGCACGGTGAGGATCGGCGGTGGGAAGTACAAACATGAATTCCTCGCCCCCGTAGCGCCCGAAATGATCGATCTCGCGGCAGTGCCGCTTGCAGAGGAAGGCCAGTTTTTGCAACACCACATCCCCGCCGGGATGGCCATGGGTATCGTTGATCTGCTTGAAATGGTCGATATCGAGGATCGCCACCGAAAGCGCCTCCCCGGTGCGCGCGGCCCGTGCCAGTTCCGCCTCCGCCAGTTGCAGGATACGGCGGCGGTTGTAGACCTGGGTCAGTGAATCGATGGTGGAGAGTTCGCGCAACTGTCGTTCCGCTGCGTCCAGTTGGGAGACCAGGGATAACAACAGGTAGGAGAACAGGGGTGTGATCAGACCAGAGGCAACCGTTGCGGTCACGAAAGTGGTGTGGTCCGACGCGCTCCCCGCCCCCCAGGCGATGGCGAGGGTAATCAGATTCGACAATAGGATTGAGATAGCGGTGAGGAGAACCGTGGCCCAACCGACGCCCAGCGTTCTGAGTCCTGCGCGCAGCAGGGAGTTGGATCTGGGCATCGTGCCTCCGCGGAGCCGGGTTCAACCGCCGGACTGTGCGCCCGGCGGCGTGGTCAAATGGGGCAGTCGCAAGCGGACGGCGCCGCACTATTGTACGCACATTTGCGCACGCCGTGGGCAGTACCATTCAGGTATCGGGTCACAACCGCTTTAGCGGGACGGTGGGGCTGGTAACCCTATGATTCCGAATCGCTCAGTTTCAACAGCCAGTCACCAACAGTGGGGCGCCGGTGACGTACCAACGGTCGCGCGAATAGGTCAGGGCGTAGACCCGCCGGGTCTTTCCAGAGAGCGGTGCACCAAACCGTCGGCATCCGGGTAGCAACATACCACCTTGTCCGGGACCATTACGTTGGTCTCCATTGCGCTCGGCCTGCCTGACCCAGTGCACATCGGTCGTACCGGGGACGCGAACTCCCAAGCCAGGTGTTCCGGGGCGCACCCAGCCCGGACCCACCCCACGATCTGCCGCCGGACTCGCAAGGCGCATGCTCTCAATGCGTATCGCTATCATGGACACCAGCGTTTCAAAATAACCCGAAGTCCCCGCGCGCGGGGCAGGTCCTACTACGCGGATTCTGTCCAAGAACTGCCCAGCCACGCGCGACCGGCGGTGGACTCCAAGCCCGGCGGAGCAGTTCCGCCCCAGATTGCCATTGAGGCTGGTGGTACACCTGGGGGTGCGTGAAGGCCACTGAGGCCATTGATGGGGCGGTTTGCGGGCACCAGCTGCGTTGGTCGCGGCGCGGTGTACCTAGCCGCTGATGGTCGACGCACTGGCCCAATGAGCCTTGCGATTTCCTGCCACCGTTCCGCCTGGATGAGGTACCTGGAGGGCTCGGTGATCCTATTGGATTTCAGCGGGCTGGGCAAACGCCGATGCGCACGCTCTGAGTGCCCTGTCAGAGTTGCGCTTCAGGACAGGATCTAGTATCGTTATGCCTTGCTTTTCCTTGTGTTTTCGTGGTTTTAGCACATCATGTCAGAACCCACCACCACACCCGCCGATGCCGCGTTCCTGCATGACGTGGCACAGCTCATCGTGACTTCGCTCAATCTTGAGATATCGCCTTCCGAAATCCAGCCCGACGCACCGCTGTACGGCGACGGTCTGGGACTGGATTCGATCGATATTCTTGAGCTCGCTATGGCCTTGTCCAAACGATACGGAGTCCAATTGCGCGCCGATGGTGCCGACAACCACCGCATTTTCAGTTCGCTGCGCAATCTGGCCGACCATGTGGCCGCGTTCAAAACCTAGTGAAGACGCCCCGGGCAAAGAGCCTCGTACACGAGGTACTCTTTGCAACCGTTTACGTCGGCGATCCACTGCGCACCAACCTTGCGATGCGCGCGGATCAGCCCGACCCGTTCGGCCTGATCTTGGCTTTCGCACCGTTGCTAGGTCTGGATGGCGCGCCGAACTTCCCGTCAAGGGCGGCTACCCATCGTTACCGGTTGCGCCTCTACATTGCGTGGGCAGCATCCCCCGCCGCGTGGCGCGTTACGCCCGCGCTGTGACCCGCGCCGGGACGATTTTCCTTCGCGTCCATGTCGTTGCTTTCTACCAACTTATTCCCTGCTGCTCCCATGCCCGTCGGGCCACCGTTCGCGAATATGCGGACGCCGCCCCTGGTGGCAGCAATTATTGGCGCCGAGTAGTTGAGGTGGGTGCGGGAGTTGCCGGCACACGAACGTACGAGGCTGGTCCAAGCTGTCCAAGCCTATATCCACTGCACCGATGCCGTTGTCCAGAACACAGACGCGCCACCCTTGCCGGAGTCGAGTCGAGAGGTATCACCGCTGGCCGATCGGAGACGACCACAGCAGCATCACAGGTGTACGTATGACCGAATTGCCGCTGGTTTCATATTCCGACCCTAGCCGTGTGTTCGCATGGCGCAAGGGCAAACCGGTCCGCCTGAGCGATTTCCTTGCCGATGTGCAGCGCGTTGCGGCCGCGATGCCCGATACCATGCACATGTTGAACCTCTGCCACGATCGCTATCACTTTACTGTCGCATTTGCAGCTGCGGCCATCAGCAACCGCATCACCCTGCTGCCATCCACCCGTACCGCTGACACAACCCGGCAGATACGTGCTTTCGCTCCCGACGTATTCTGCTTGAGCGAACAACCCTGCGACCTAAATTTTCCACAGATCCTCTACCCTGGAGGGATTGGGTCTGGCGCACAATTCGAAGCGCAGACCGTACCGATGATTGCGGCGGATCGGGTGGTTGTCTATGCCTTTACATCCGGGTCCACCGGCACTCCGGTTCCACACCCCAAAAATTGGGGCGCCCTCACCGCTTGTGTGCAATCAGGCTCCACACGTCTAGGGCTGAACGACGACCGGCGTTACACCCTGATCGGAACCGTGCCCCCGCAGCACATGTATGGCTTCGAGTCGACCGTGCTACTCGCACTCCAAGGAGGCGCTGCGCTAGGCGCTGCGCATCCCTTCTACCCGGCCGACGTCGCCTCCGATTTGGCCGCAGTGCCTGCGCCGCGCGTGTTCGTGACCACGCCTGTGCATTTGAGCGCTCTGCTGTCGTCGCAAGTGGCGCTACCGCCGGTCGCGCTGATTTTGTCGGCCACCGCGCCACTGTCACGCAGCCTTGCACACGAAGCGGAAGTGCGCATTGGAGCCCCGCTCTTGGAAATCTACGGATCGACCGAAACCGGACAGATCGCCACCCGGCGTACGGCAGAAACTGCTACCTGGGAATTACTACCCGGCGTGCACTTGCAGCGCGACCATCTCGGTGTCGGCCAAGCTGTCGGCGGCCACCTTGCGCAAACCACCGCTCTGCACGATGTAATCGAGCCCCTCGATTCCAACCACTTTCTACTCCACGGCCGAAGCGCTGATATGGTGAATATCGCCGGCAACCGTAGCTCATTGGCTTATCTAGACCATAAACTCAACTCTATCCCCGGCGTGATAGATGGGGTCTTTTACATGCCCGACGACATGCAATCAAGCCACAACATGCGCCTGATGGCGTTCGTCGTCGCCCCGACACTTACCCATGATCATTTGCTTGCCGCGCTGCGTGAACGCGTCGACGCGGTATTTCTCCCGCGCCCCCTCGTGCTCGTGGACGCGTTACCGCGCAATACCACCGGGAAGCTGCCTCGCTCGACATTGCATGAGCTGGCCAAGCAACACAGCGCTTGCCATGAGGTGGCCGATGACAGACGTTGAACCGATTCCTGGTTACCCCCGTGCTCATCCGGTATTCGACGGACACTTCCCGGGCCGTCCAATCGTGCCCGGCGTGTTGTTGCTCGACACGGCGCTGCACTTCCTCTGGTCTCATGGGCTCGCGCATGAACGCTGCCGCATCACCGCCGTCAAATTTCGCAGCTCCGTAGGCCCTGGGGAGGACCTGTGCTTGAGGCACGAGAAAGCCGCGGATGGTAGCATTCTATTTGAACTCGTCACGGAAGGGCACATAGTCGTCAGCGGCACTTTGCTGGGACCGGATCCAAACATCGGGGGGCAAGCATGAGCGCTGCCCGCCGATCCACTACGACGAATCCCGGCGCGAGCGCCCAAGGCTCGGAGCGCACGTCAAGCAAGTCGCCCAGTTCCGAATGGACGCAAAACACGGAGCGCAGCAATACACTGATGCTGCGCATCATGACCTGGATTTCACTGCGCATGGGTCGGCGCATATCCCACGCTGTGTTAGCCGGAATCGCTGTGTACTTCGTGCTTTTCACACCCCGTGCCCGGCGCGCATCCCGACAATATCTAGGCCGTGCGCTAGGGCGCGAAGCGAGTTGGGCCGATGGATTCCGCCACGTGTTCGCTTTCGCCTCCACGATCCATGACCGCATCTATTTGCTCAATGAACGCTTTGACCTGTTTGACATCCGCGTGAGTGGTCAGGAGATCATCGATGACGCACTGGCGCGGGGCCAGGGAGCCTTTCTCATAGGCGCGCATTTCGGAAGCTTCGAAGTGCTGCGCGCCCTCGCGCGCCAGCGTGGTGATCTCCCGGTGGCGATGTTGATGTACGAGGACAACGCGCGCCGAATCAATGCGACGCTGAATGCCATCAACCCCATGGCTGCGCGCGATATCATCCCGCTCGGACAAGTCGACTCGATGTTACGCCTGCGCGAACGCCTGGACGCCGGCGCGGTGGTCGGCATCCTCGGCGACCGTTCCCTGCACGACGACGCTACCGCCTCCCTGCCTTTTCTCGGTGTACCCGCGCCGTGGCCGCGCGGCCCGCTGCGCATCGCCGCGCTGCTGCGCAGGCCGGTGATTTTCATGGTCGCCGTATATCGCGGCAGTAACCGCTACGACGTCCATTTCGAGGCCCTAACCGACTTCAGCCAGGTCGGTCTCAAGAAGAGCGCCGTAGCGCTGGACGCGGCATTGGCACGCTACGTCGGATGCCTGCAAGCGCATTGCCTCGCCGCGCCTTATAATTGGTTCAACTTCTATGATTTTTGGCAGGGCGCCGCCGCTGAAGCGGTAAGCCCCGAAGCCGAATAGAGCACCCATGACCCCGCGCATGACTGAAGGTTTTCACCGACCGCTCCACCTTTACGTCACGTGCATCCTAGTGCTTGCCACGGCGCTGCTGTGTGTGCCACTCGCGCGCGCCGCCGATTGGAATCTCGAAACGCTGATGCACGCACTGGCACAACGTCCTGCGGGACGAGCCACTTACGTCGAAACTAAAACTATGGCCATCCTAAATGTGCCCATCAAGTCCTCCGGCGAACTGCGCTACGCCGCGCCGGATCTTCTCGAGATGCGCACCCTCAAACCCAGGCCGCAGACTCTAGTGGTGCAGGGGAATCAAGTCAGCGTCGAAGCCGATGGGCGGCGCCGGCAGTTCAGCCTGCGTTCCCACCCGGAGGTCGCGGGCCTGGTGGACGGGATTCGTGCCACACTCAACGGCAATCTCCGCGCGCTGACGCGCGACTACCGGGTTACACTCGAGGGCGATGCCGCCCGCTGGAGTCTCACCCTGGTGCCACTCGACGCGACCGTGCGCGCGCGGGTACGCCAGGTCCGTATCGGGGGACGCGAGAATTGGGTGCGCACCATCGCCGTGCAGCAGGCTGACGGTGATCATTCGTCGTTGATCATCCAACAACACGCCATGCCATGATCTGGCGTGTCCGCGCGACCTTGCTGTTATGGGTGATGGCACTACTAGGCTGTGTCGCAGTCATCGCCCACAGCCGGTACACCGCCGATATGTCGGCCTTTTTGCCGCGCACCCCCAATGAACAGGCGCAAATCCTGGTCGACCAGTTACAGCACGGTTTGGTTTCACGCCTCATCCTAATCGGCATCGACGGCGCCGATCTAAGCGACCGGGTGGCTCTATCCCGTGCTCTTGCGCAGAAGCTGCGCACCGACCACGCCTTCGTCGCGGTCAATAATGGAGAGGCCAGCGGAATACGGCATGATTTCCGGTTCATCTTTGATCACCGCTATGTCCTCAACCCTCGCACCACGCCCGAACTCTTTACCGTGTCCGGCCTGCACCACGCCATCGCCGGTAGCATTGACCAACTTGCGTTGCCGCTGGGTGAGGAGGTAAAAGCCCTGCTGCCTGCCGACCCCACCGGTGCCACCGTGGAACTTCTAAACGACTTGGCGGGCGGCGCGCAACCACAAAAACGCGATGGCGTATGGGTAGAGCCCGGAGCCGGGCGTACATTGCTGGTGGCGCAAACCCGTGCGTCCGGCGCGGATACTGACGGGCAAGCGGCCGCCATGGCCGAGATTCAAAGCGCCTTCGCCACCGCGCAGGCGAAGCTCGGGGGCTCCGCCGCACAGAACAAGCTGGTGCTGTCCGGCCCGGGTGTGTTCTCGGTACAGTCTCGAGCGGCCATCAAAGACGCGGTTCAGCGTGTCTCGCTCATTGGCGGCGTGCTCATCGTCGCTCTACTGTTGTCAGTTTACCGCTCGCTGCCCGTGCTGCTGCTCGGATTGCTGCCGGTGTTTTCCGGCGTGCTTGCCGGTATCGCCGCGGTGAGCCTCAGCTTCGGTGTGGTACAAGGGCTCACCCTGGGCTTTGGCACCACCCTGATCGGCGAGACGGTCGACTATTCCATCTATCTTTTCGTGCAATCCGGGGCGGCGGGCGATGCCGCGCGCCGTGATTGGCTGGGGCGTTTCTGGCCGACCATACGCCTCGGCATGCTGACTTCGGTATGCGGATTCGCTACGCTACTGCTGTCGAATTTTCCCGGGCTGACCCAACTCGGGGTCTATTCCATCGCCGGGCTGTTGAGCGCCGCGCTGGTGACCCGCTTTGTATTACCGCACCTGCTACCGCGGCGCTTCGGGGTGCGCGATTTGCGTAGCACCGGTGCCCACCTGCTGCGGGCCGTCGTACACCTACAACGCGCGCGCTGGGTCGTCCCTGCGCTGGTACTGGTGGCCTGCGTGGTGCTTTTTGGACATCGGCAGCAGTTGTGGTCCCCGCAGCTCTCATCCCTGAGCCCGGTCAGTGCTCGCAGCCTAGCGCTGGACGCGCAGCTGCGCCGCGCGCTTGGAGCGCCCGATGCCGGGGATTTAGTGGCGGTGCGTGGTGCGAGTGCCGACGCCGCTCTTAGCGCGGCGGAAGCCGTGGGTACGCGGCTGCGCGCCCTAGTGGCGCGGGGCGTGATCGCCGGCTTCGACAGCCCCGCGCATTACCTGCCCAGCATCGCCACCCAGCGCAATCGCCTAGCCGCGATCCCAGCCGCGGCCGCGCTGCGCACCCGGCTAGCTGCCGCGGTCCGAGGCCTGCCGGTCAAACCAGCGCTGTTCACCCCTTTCGTGGATGAGGCCGAGGCCGCACGTCATGCTGCGCCGCTGACTTTACACGACCTTAGCCATACGGATTTTTACCGCATCATCGATAGCCTCTTGCTACGCCAGCGCGACGGCACGTGGAGTGCGCTGCTGCCGCTGCGCGCTCCGACCTCAGGGCTCATCGACGCTGCGAGTGTGAACGCCGCGCTCATCGGCAGCGGCGCAAAATTGTTCAATGTCGGTCAAATTAGCAACCACCTATACGCCAGCTATCTGCGAGCCACGCTATGGTTGTCGTTGGCCGGGCTGGGTGCGATCACGGTCCTGTTGCTGGTAGCGCTACGTTCCGCGGTGCGCGTAGTGCGCGTTTTAGCGCCCCTGCTATCTGCGGTACTGGTGGTAACCAGTGGCTTGGTACTGGCAGGCGTGCAGCTTACCCTCCTGCATTTGATCGGTATGATGCTGATCGTCGCCGTAGGATCAAACTATGCGCTGTTCTTTGACCGCGGGAGCGTGGAAGGAGGGATCGCGCCACGCACCCTGGCGTCGCTGGTGTTCGCTAACCTGACCACGGTAGCCGGTTTTGGTACGCTTGCCTTCTCGGGGGTCCCAGTACTTCGCGCGCTGGGGGTGACCGTTGGCCCCGGCGCATTGATTGCACTGCTGTTTTCGGCACTGCTTGCGAGGCGCAGTGGTTCCACCCGGGGCGCCCTCCGTTGAAGCGCCCGTTTCCTTGCCCACGACGCACGAGATTATGCCCGCACCACTAGCTAGCCCCGCGCCGCTGCCCACTTCGCCCTGGCGGGCCACGCCCCTGATTCGTGCCTCGCTCGCGCTCCATCTGCTCGCGCTGGTCACCGTACTGTGGCAGCCTGCACTGTGGACCTGGGCGGCAGGCGCCGTATTTGCCGATCATCTGTTGCTTACCGCCGCCGGGCTGTGGCCGCGCAGCACGCTGCTGGGTGCCAACATCAGGTGCTTGCCGGAGGGCGCCGCAGCACGCGGCGAAGTGGCGATAACCATCGACGATGGTCCTGACCCCGCTGTCACACCTGCGGTGCTCGACCTACTCGACAGCTACGGCGCACGCGCCACATTTTTCTGTATCGGAAGACGCGCGCGTGCCCACCCCGAACTTGCGCGTGCTATCGTGGAGCGCGGCCATGCGCTGGAAAATCACACCGAACACCACCGGCATAATTTCGTCATGCTCGGGCCGCGCGCCTATACGCGCGAGCTCCAGGCCGCGCAGGACAGCCTTACTGCTATAGGCGGCCAGCGGCCCCAATTTTTCCGTGCGCCCGCCGGGCTGCGTAACCCGTTTCTCGGCCCGGTACTGGCCCGTTTGAATCTGCGCCTGACGAGTTGGACGCGACGCGGCTTCGACACCCGCGAAGGTGTTGCTAGACATGTTTTGCGACGCCTACTGTGTGGTCTGCGCGCCGGTGATATACTGCTCCTGCATGACGGCCACGCCGCGCGTACAACGGAAGGCCAGCCTGTTATTCTGGCTGTTCTGCCTGAACTACTCTCTGCCCTGAATCGCGCCGGACTGCGCCCAGTTACCTTGCGCGAAGCCTTGATATGACAATCCCCCCCACGCGAACCCGTTTGATCGGCCACGCCGCTGCGCGCTATCGGGTTGCCGTGCGCTTCGCGCGGCATTTCCTCGCCAGCGTGGTGGTACGCGCGTGCCGCGCGCTCCGCGATGCCGCGACCTTCGAACATTGCGGTATCCAGACGGCCGGTTTTGGAAACGCCGATGCGGTAGTGGCTCCCAACGTATTGGGCGGCGCCGACTACCCGGCGCAAGGCGATATACCACGCCGCGCGCGCGGCACGGGCAGCACAAGGAGTGCTGTTATTACATGTGGATGACGCCTCCGGCACGCCACACTTTCGTGTCATCTATTTTCCGAGCTTCACTGCCACAGCCATCGGCGGGTACGGCATGAAACGCCCACACTAGACATGAACTCCTACCCTACACCGTTGGTCCCTCCCATGCTGCTCACTCACTGCACTGTCGCGAGCAGCCTGGGTGCCGGACTACCAGCCCATCTAACTGCATTGCGCGCACATGTTTGCGGCTTGGCTCCCTGTTCCTTTGATACGGTGGATCTGAGGACTTGGACCGGTGCGGTCGCCGGCGTGGACGCCGTACAGCTATCGGAACCTCTCGCGGCCTACGACTGCCGCAACAACCGCTTGGCGGAATTAGGCCTACGACAGGACGAATTCGTCGAGGCCGTCGAATCGGCCGTCGCGCGTTACGGTGCGCCCCGCGTCGGCGTATTCGTCGGCACCAGCACATCCGGGATTCTTCAAACCGAGCTCGCCTACCACCGACTGGATGAGCGCGGCGCGCTGCCGTCAGATTTCCGTTACGCCGAAACCCACAACACCTTTTCGCTTTGCGCCTACGTGCGCGCACGCTTCGGTTTGCGCGGACCGGCGGCCGTCGTATCCTCAGCCTGTTCATCGAGCGCCAATGTCTTCGCCAGCGCGCAGCGCCTGTTGGCACTGGGGGCCATCGACTGTGCGCTGGTGGGCGGAGTGGACAGCTTGTGTCTGACCACGCTGTATGGCTTCAAGTCACTCGAGCTGCTTTCCGCCCTCCCCTGCCGGCCTTTCGACGCGCAGCGCAGTGGCTTGTCTTTGGGCGAAGCGGCCGCTTTTGCATTACTCGAGCGCGCGCCGCGTGATGTCCCGAACGACGCCGTGGTGTTACTGGGTGTAGGCCAATCGAGTGACGCGTATCATATGTCATCGCCGCACCCAGACGGCTTGGGCGCGCGCTTAGCCATGCAGCGTGCGCTCGACCAAGCCGGTTTGGTAGCTGCTGACATCAACTACATTAATTTGCACGGCACCGCTACGCGCGTCAACGACTCTGCAGAAGGTCGCGCGGTGGGCAGGCTGTTCGGCGCTGGCGTGCCATGCAGTTCTACCAAGGGCGCGACCGGCCACACTCTGGGTGCCGCTGGTGGACTTGAGGCGGTGCTCAGTGTGCTGGCATTGCGCCATGGCTTCATGCCCGCAAGTGTGGGTACCGCTGCGCTCGATCCGGACATAGCCGAGGCGGGCCCGCTCGACTATCTGTTGGAGCTTCGCAACGCGCCGCCGCAGCGGGTGATGAGCAATTCCTTCGGCTTCGGCGGGACCAATTGCAGCCTTATTCTAGGTCTCGCGGGAGACCGCGCTTGAACTCCACGCGCAACATTGAGGCCTACGTCGACGGCATCGGATTACTCGGTCCGGGCTTGGTCAGCTGGGAGCAGGCGCGTGCTGTGCTGCGCGGAGAGGCCCCTTACTCGCCAGGAAAAACCGTTTTACCGAGCCCCCAGCTTTTGCAGCCCGCCGAACGGCGTCGCGCCACGACGGTGATTAAACTCACGCTCGCGACCGGGCTCGCCGCGGTCGCCGCCGCCGAGCTCAACCCGCGTGACCTGCCGACCGTGTTCAGCTCCTCTGGCGGTGACGGTCCGAACTGCCATGAAATTTGCACGGCGCTGGCCTCCGGCGACCGATTGATTTCGCCGACGCGGTTTCACAACTCGGTCCACAACGTGGCCTCGGGATACTGGGGCATCGCTACGGGGTCGATGACACCGTCCGTAGTGCTGTGTGCCTACGACGGAAGTTTCGCTGCTGCATTGCTGGAAGCGCTTTCCCAAGTGATGCTCAGTCGTAGCCCTGTACTATTATTGGCGTATGACTCCAACTACCCGGAACCGCTATTCAGCGTTCGGCCGATCACCGATAGCTTCGCTGTTGCCCTGGTGCTCGTACCCAAGCCTAGCCCACGTAGCTTGGCGCGTGTGTGCGTATATCCCGATGCGATCTTCACTGATGCGCCGGCACAGACGTTGGCCAATCCCGACCTGGAAGCGCTGCGCCGCACGATTCCCGCAGCGCGCGCTCTGCCGCTGCTGAGCACACTGGCACGCATGGAATCGACGAGTTTGGCGCTCGATGGTCTCCCCGACCAGCGACTGGCCATTGAACTGTCATCATGCTGAAACCGATCCGACTCGACGGCGTACTATTGGATCACGCCTGGATCGCTACGCATATTCCGCATTGTGGCCGTATGTGTCTGCTCAGTTCAGTGCTGGCCTGGGATGCGCAGCACATCGTCTGCGCAACGTCCAGCCATCGCGACGCCACTAATCCGCTGCGCCAATTCGGCCGTCTCGGAACTGGGTGCGGAATTGAATATGCCGCGCAGGCAATGGCGGTGCATAGCGCGTTGCTGATGGGGGAGACCAACGATCCAGTAGTGCGTCCCGGTCTCCTCCTTAGCGTACGCCGGACGCAGTTGCATGTGTCACGCCTGGACGATATTGTTTCGGACTTGCAGGTGCATGCCGAGCGTACCAGCGGAAATGGCGAGTTGCTGCTATATGAGTTCAGTGTGTGCGCGGATGGGCGCACACTGCTGGACGGTCGCGCTTCGATCTTGATCGACGCTTTGACTTCGGGCTTTTCGTAGCTCACCATACGCTCATGGCCCATCCTACGTCCCGAACTGTACGCCGGGCACTGGTCACCGGAGGCAGCGGCGAAATTGGCGCAGCCATCTGCCGCCGTCTGGCGGCAGATGGCTGCGAAGTCATTATTCACGCCAACAACGGCATGGCCCGTGCTGAGGCGCTGGCCTCGGAATTACACAGCCAGGGCCACACCGCACGTGCCATCGCCTTCGACCTCGCCGACGCCAGGAACACCGCTGCCGCTGTCGATACCATCCTCGCAGACGGTCCGGTACAGGTGTTGGTGAACAACGCTGGGGTGCATGACGACGCTGTACTACCTGGCATGAGCACGGCACAGTGGCAGCGTGTTATAGACGTCTCATTGAACGGGTTTTTTCATGTTACCCAACCGCTGATGTTGCCAATGATCCGCACCCGCTGGGGACGTATCGTCAATATCACTTCTGTGGCCGCACTAAGCGGCAACGCCGGACAAGTCAACTACGCTGCCGCGAAGGGCGCACTGCACGCGGCGACGAAATCGCTGGCGCTGGAGGTCGCCAAACGCGGCATCACGGTTAACGCCGTCGCCCCAGGCATCATCGCCACTGAAATGAGTAGAGCCGCCTTCGACGCGGCTGCGATTGAGCGATTGGTACCGATGCAACGCGCCGGAACCCCTGAGGAGGTTGCTGACTTGGTCGGCTTTCTCGCCTCCGACCAAGCCCGATACATCAGCGGTCAAGTTATTTCCATCAACGGCGCTATGTATTGAGGCGCACTCAGGCCACCGGTTTGCAATGTTTGCGGGGGTCTTTTCCGTCTTGGTGCTGGTCAGCGATGCGTCGCCCGTTGTCACATTGGGATAATCCGTTTTCGTGGTGCTGGCTGGGCACATAAACGAAGCTCGTGTACTACGCTACGGCCGGAAAGTCTGCGGTTCGCATCCGGACCAGCTACCGCTGCTGGGCTGGGCTGCGTTACGCTGATCACCACCCACGCTCCGTTGCGCTTTCAGTCCGAAGCCTTCCTCTAGATGGCGCGGGGTATATGAGGTTGCAGGGGCATGACATACGGCGGTGGATACGCCGCCTAATATGCTACCCCAATTGCTGTCCGCGCGTTGTATCGAAACCTGCTTAGGGTCGTGCTGACGGGGCTGTTAACGTCTGCTGCAGCGGCCTATATTCAGGTAAGCGGCTCACATCTCGTCTGAGTTCAGTCGTGACGTACGACGGACTCGTCGCATCAACAGCACGGGCAGCCGAAATACGAACTCCAAAAACAGGCGCGCGTGCATCCACGTAAGCAGCATATTGTCGCGCACGTAGTTGAAGTGTGACACGCCACCCTCATCGGCACGCAGATAACGCAACAGGACCGGCAGATTTATTGCGGGAACACCTAGCCAAGACAAACGCACGGCCGCCTCGGCGTCGAAGTCGAAGCGGCGCATCCAGCGCTGACGGCACATTACGTGGCGCAGGGGCGCGATCGGGTAGACGCGAAAGCCGCACAACGAGTCGTCGATTCCGATCCACAGAGTTTCGAGGTTGGCCCACGCGTTGGAGACCTTACGGCCCTGCACTCGCAGTTGTGGTGCGCTCGGGCAGAACACCGGAACACCCAGCACCATGGCGCGGGGGCATTGAGTGGATGCCTCCATGAACGCGGGGATGCGCTCTGCGGGGTGCTGGCCGTCCGAGTCCATCGTCAGTGCATGGGTATATCCGGCCTTGGAGGCGAGGTCCAGCCCGTACAGTACGGCAGCGCCTTTTCCGCGATTTTCCGGCAACACGAACACCCGTAAGTTCGGGTCGGCGGCGCCTAGAGCACGCAAGCCTTCAGCAGTGCCATCCGTACTGCCGTCTACGACGACCCACACCGGGGCCCAGCGGGCGCGCGCGGCGCGCACGGTCTCGAACACCTTTGCGCCCGGGTTGTAGCTGGGGATGATAACGACGTGGCTCGGCGACACCTGCGGCGTTCCGCCGCTGGCGCTATACGCGACTTCAGTCATTGCGCGCGGTCTTCGGAGGGTATCTCAGCAGGCGCGTATCGGCCATGGCATCCATAAAATATGCCTCTAGTTCGATAACGAAGGCACGCACGTTCTGCGGCGGATCAAAACGCCGTCCCAGGCGAACGCAATAACTGATAGGCAGGTGCAGGTTACAAAGTCGCGGCCATCCCTTGGCAAATAGTGCGGAGTCGGTCTCAATGAAGACGGCTTGTACCGGAACTTGCGCGTGTTTGGCGATCAGGCCGATACTGCCGCGCACTGGACCTATCGGCAAGCGCGTGGTACGGGTGCCTTCCGGGAAAAGCAACAGATGATGGCCCGTGCGCAGATCGGCGACGGCGAGTTGGATCATCCTGCGCGGCGCGTCGTTCTCGATATAGCGCGCGAGACGCGCGCCAGCGCCTACAAAGACGTTGTTGACGATCTTTGCCTTCATGATGCAGGCCATCCCGGGCACGCGGGAAAGGACTGTCACCGCGTCTAGCAGGCTGGGGTGGTTGGGTGCGACGATCATCGGCGACTGGCCGCGCAAGACATCCAATGCGGAAAGGTCGAAGCGGCAAACACCAACAATGGTGAGCATGCGCATGTAGAGACGAAAAGCGTTATGGATCAACGCGCGGCCAAAAATTAGGCCGGTTCTGCGCGGCAATAGATAGTATAGTGGAATGGCGACCATCGACCACAACAATCCCAGCACGCAGAACACTGCGAGGCAAGCGGTCAGGCGGAGCACATCCCATGCAACGCGGAAGTAGCAATAGGTGGACGGCGCTCGCGACCCGCCGTTATTCATCACTAGCCACCATTTGCGAAGATTGCCCGAAGATCCACACCACTCCCACACCGAACGAAATGTTATGGCTCCGCAGCACCAATGGGCTATTGGCGAACACGGCGCCGGTCAGGGCATCGTAGCGTACGAATGTGCCGATCCAGTAGCGCTGAAAACGCTTGCTAAGCGCCAGGGTGAGTTTGGCCCCGGCATAGCCGCCATGTGCCGTGTAGGTCCGGCGTGTAACCGTCGCGTAGACAGGCGCTACGCCGTAGAAGGTCTGATTGTAGCCACGGTCGGTAAACAAGGGGCCGGCCTGGATACCCATAGTCCATCCGCGTTGCCCAATCACGTTGGCGATGTCCAGATTGAGTACGGGGGTAAATAGCCACCCGATTTGCCGCGGCGGGGCTTCGATTGTGATCGCAGCACGTACAGGAAGACGCAGGTCCAACCGCATCCGCCGGCTCGCTGAACGCCACAACTGCACATCGATCTCCGGCCCCAACTCGACCATCGGACGGAGATCGGGCATGCCGCGGCGAGCGGGATTGTCAGTGCTATTAACCGGTGGCGAGGCACTCAGACTTAAGCTGAAATGCACGCGCTTACTCGCGAATAAGCGTCCCTGGATCCCGTTGCGGCCCGCCGTGATGAATTTACCGCGATAGACGAAATAGGGTAACGGCAAGATATATCCGCGCTGCTGATCGGAGCCGGGATAGTCGGGGACGCTCAAAAATCCGGCTCCGACGCCGGCTACCCATAGAGGTTTTTCGGCGGCCAGAGCCCTGGCAGGAACCGCAAGAAATACAAGTGTTGCGAAGAGCCGTTTCAGCACGTCGACACCATATCCGCGTACAGGGCTGTCGCTTCAATTTCCACTAGGAGGTTCCTACGACAGATATCGGCCTGCAGATACACGGCCTGAACCTGATCGCCGACGGAGCGGCGTAATTCAGCGGCGACGGCTGATCGGTCTTGCGGATAGCGCACATATACCTTGTACAACAAATCGCTGGGCCGAGCGTAGGCCTCGCCGTGCCGCCGTACCTGGTCCAGGATGGATTCGATATTGCGCAGGGTCTCGCGGGCTTGTGCCACCACGTTGCCGGCATGCTGGGTCTGATGGCCGACAATGCTGGCAGTGCCGGAAACGAACAGTACGGGATGGCCACCCACCTCGGCCAGTGTCGCGCGGGAAAAAGTGGGACTACGCGGGCCATAGAGTTCTGGATAGTGATAAGCACTGATCTGGCGGGGGTTCTCGATGGCCGTTGCCGGCTGGCACGCCGCGATAAAATGCACTACCAGCGGCGCGTTACTGGCCAGTCCCACGGTGCTCGCGGCTGGCACGCTGACTCCTACGGTGCTGCGGCCATGTGCCTTGAATGCATCTTGGCGGCCGATATTAAATTGGCGATACCTCTCCAACCCATCGCTTTCACGGTTGATGTCTGGGACATGATTCCATACCCGCCATAGATGCGGGAACCCCAACACATCCAGGGCGTCGAATATGTCGGAATACATGCGCTCTACAACGCATGCAAAACCGGGGCTCAAGTCCCCGGGACGAGTGGTGGACGCATTTTCCACCGTGGTTAGAACGCCGAACAAAATGGATTCGCTGCAGCAGTAGCGCAATTTTCCGTGCACACCCTGACGCAGCGGTGGATCCGTTACCCACGCTTCGCACAGGGCTGGTCCCGGTATCAGCGGCGGCACATGTATGTAGGCCTGGGGGATATCCAGCGCGGCCAGGGCCTGCTCGGACCCAACGCTGAAGCAGGCCACTCCGAGCACGCGGCGCAGCTCGTCGGCGCGTTGCCTGCCAAGTTCCGATGCCGACCAATACCTCAGCTGCAAAGACAACGATTTCCCCATCAGTCAGCTACTGCGTCCGGCCACTATTCCGGACGGATTTGCCGTTTTCGTGACCACAGCGCCTTCCAAGAGCGGTTCAGGTGACGCAACGCGCTAATATAGTAGATGCTTTTGAATAATCGCAATGAGGTCCATAGCGGTGTTTTTCCGAAAATGTCCCCGGCCAGAACAGACAGTAATGCCTCTTTTGCCCGACCGATATTGCGGGGGCCCATGAACAAGTCGCGCATGGTGGGATGGTTGATGCGATAGATAAGCCACGAAAATTGGCGTGGACCATGGCGCATTTTTCGATCAAAGCGAGCCAATGCCCGTTTAGCGTGCGCCGGGTCACGCAGGCAAATATGTACAGCATCGGCGGCGAAAAAAGCGTTCTGCATGGCCAACATCACGCCGGTGGAAAATACCGGGTCTATGAAGGTATAGGAATCTCCGATGAGCAGGTAATTGGTGCCGTGAGTGTGGTCGCAGCTATATGAAAAATTTCCGGTGGCCTCAACAGCGGTCACCCGCGTAGCAATAGCCAGCCGCGCCGATAGCTCTGTCGACATGGCAATAGTGTCGGCGAAGAACGCATCTAACGGCTTGGTGCGTGATTTAAGATAGTAGGGCCAAATTACCGCACCGACGCTGGTAGTGCCATCGACCAGTGGGATAAACCAGAACCAACCGTGCTGGAACCAGAAGATGCTGATGTGGCCCTGCGCCTTGCCGTCGAGCCGTTGCGCTCCTCTAAAGTGGGCGTAGATTGCGGCACTGGTATGCTTCGGGTTCCGGTACTTGGCCTTGAATCGGCTAGCCAGAAAGGTGTCACGCCCAGAGGCATCGATGACGAAACTGGCACGCCAAATGGAAGTGCTTCCGTCATCACGCGTGGCGCTGACGGTAGCACCGTCTCCCCGCGGCAGAAACTGCACGTCGCGTACCGTGCAACCTTCTAACACCGTGGCGCCCTTGCGTGCGGCGTTTCGAGCGAGAATCTGGTCGAACTCGGAACGCCGGACTTGGTAGGCCATGGGCATGGATTTGTCCCATGCGTCGGCGAACTCGAACGTCTGGGTTTTTTGTTCGTGCCAGGGCGATACGAATTCCGCGCCCCACTTTTCCATCCCGATGGCGCGCACTTCGGCGGCCACTCCCAATTTGTCGAACAGAGGGAGGTTCGCCGGCAGCAGGGACTCACCGATGTGGAAACGTGGGTGACGGGCTTTTTCCAGTACGGTCACACGCAACCCACGCGCTGCGAGCAATGCGGCCACCGTAGACCCAGCTGGCCCCGCGCCGATGACCAGGACATCGGCCTGCTGCGGCACGGATCCCGCGGTTTGCAAGTGGTTCTCCGGTGACCGCTGTGTAGTCACTGACAGACTACCCATCCTGGGCGCTGAATCCCGCTATATTCGGGGCGTCGTAAAGGCGAAACGGACCACCAACCGAATGGTATGGCGGTCATCGCGCGGATGGGGACAACCCGTGCCGGTGGCACCACCGCCAGTTCCAGGATGCGGCGGCGGTCGTAGACTTGAGTCAGTGATTCGACGGCGGGGGGTTCACGCAACCGTCGTTGCGTCGTGTCCAGTCGGTATACCACGGACAGCGGCAGGGGTTCGGGTCTGCGCATCGGTAACTCCGCGGGTGCCTGTGGTCTGGATCATCCGCCCCATTGCGCCCGGCGGCGTAGTCATGTGGGACAGTCCCTATCCGACACCAGGGCACTATTGTACGCGTATTTTGGTGCGCAATTGGCACCTGTTTGGGTGCCGGATCGCAACCGGTTGGGCGTGCCTGCGCGGGTTCACTCCCACGATGTAGCATCACAAGTCGTGCCGCTGTTAGACCACGCGTCAGCTGCGGGGTGGCGCTGCTCGCAACGGATCCCGCTGGCCCGCGGCCGCGTAGACCTGGGTGAGCCAGACTAATGTAGTCGCTTGGCTGCGCTTGGAAAATCCTGCCGCAGTGATCCAGCGCTCGATCTGCGCCGGGGAATGGGCATAGGGACGGAAATCGGAACCGGTCAATTTCAGCAGCCAGGCGCCAACGGTGATGGCACCGGTGACGTACCAGCGGTCGCGCGGATAGGTCAGGGCGTAGACCCGCCGTGTCTTCTCCAGGGAGCGGTGCACCAAACCGTCGGCATCCGGGTAGCAACACACCACCTTGTCCAGCACCGTAACGTCGGCGGGCTCGATGGATTCGGCCAGGGTCATGAAGTCACCTTCGATGTACCGGGTGCGATCGGCCAAGCCGCGGTCCGCCGCCCAACGCCACGCCTCCTCGATCATCTTCGGGGCAAGGTCGATGCCGGTCGCCGTGGTGGCGCCCTGTTCCAGGAGGGTCTGGTGCAGGTGGCCGACCCCGCTGCCCAGTTCCAGAACCGAGGCCCCGGTGAAACCCGCCTGACCGAGTCCCGCCATGAGTTGGCGCTGGGACGGCTCGAATCCGCGGCGCTCAAAGCGCTTGCGGTAACGGTGTGCAAAGAACGAAAACAGCCGGCCCGCGGACTGCGCGTGGGGACAGCAGCAGCTCATGACACCTCCCTGCAACGACGGTAGCCCATCCGGGCTGCTTGGCTCAGCGGCCCCGCCTTAGTTTTTCGACCATGTCTCTGGGGAGCCTGGCGGTCTCGGGTATGTGGCGGTTGGCCCAGCCCATCATCGCCTCCAACACCGGCGACAGATCGCGGCCCTTGTCCGTCAGGGTATACGCATAACGCACCGGGCGCTCCTGGTAGGGGATTCGGCACAACACCCCTTCTCGCTCCAGGCGTTTGAGCCGGTCCGCCAGGATATTGGTGGGGATACCCTCGGGGGACGCGCTGAACTCCCCGAACAGGCGCTTGCCCAGGAACAAGTCGCGCACCACGAGCAGGGTCCAGCGGTCCCCGAGGACATCCAGGGTGTTGGTGATAGGGCAGGGGGACCGTTTGAAACCCGGGGCAGACCGAGCGAAGGATGGCACGGTGTTGGGTGGCTTCATGCCTGAAAGATAGCACCTTTTCCTATAACTTGCATATTGCAAGTTACTCGACTACGATTCGACTTTCAAAATGCAAGTTTGTGCAGGACACGGAGGTAACGCCATGCATCACCCCATCGAATTGCAGCCCCGGGGCTAGCCGGCCTCGCCAGGCCGGTCTCATCGTGAAACATATCAAGCAAGGAGGACGTCCGTGATGCGCGTTTACGGTAGTGCCGGATCGCGATCCATCCGCGTAGTGTGGACGCTGGAGGAATTGGGCTGGGAGTACGAATACATCCCGGTGGACTTGATCCAGGGCACCGCGGGAGGCGCGGCCTATCAGGAGGTCAACCCCGCCATCAAGGTGCCGGCTGTGGAAACCGACGGGGCCGTCTTGACGGAGTCCGCCGCCATCTGCACCTACTTGGCCGATCTCGATCCGGCGCGGCGCCTGGTTCCCGCGCCAGACACCATGGCTCGCGCGCGCCACACCCAGTGGTGTCTCTTCGTCTGCAGTGAGTTGGAACAACCCCTGTGGACGCTCGCGAAACACCGCTTCGTGTTGCCGGAGGCGTTGCGGGTGCCCGCGGTAAGACCCGCGGTGGAATACGAGTTCGACCGAATGCTGGACGTGCTCGCTCAAGGACTCGGTAACCAACCCTTTATACTGGGCGACGAACTCAGCGTGGCCGACCTGCTGTTGGCTCACACCCTGGGCTGGGCACGAAAAGCAGAGCTGCCCCTCAAGCACCCGCACGTTGAGCGATACGCAGATCGGCTGCTCACCCGCCCGGCGTTGGCGCGGGCGCGGGAAAGGGAAGCGGTAGGGCGCTAGGTAAGCCGTGCTTTCCCGGAGCTATCGAAGGCGGGCTGGGCTCATTTCGTGCCGAAGCCGAAGGTATCCCATAGGCCGCGCCGCCCGCGCGGCGTGACGCGGATCACGCGGGTGGCGCGCTCCCGGCGGATCCAGCCCAGAGCCTGCAACCGCTCCATCAAGGCTGCCCCCACCGCGCCGCCGATGTGGGGGCGCCGCTCGCTCCAGTCGATGCAGCGGCGCGCGAAAAGTCGGGGCTGGCGGCGCAGCACGGGAATCTCGATGCCTAATCCCGAGAACCCTGCGTCGCCGCACGGCGTAACCCGGTAATCCCGTTCGCTCAACTCGATCCACCCCTGGCAATCCAATGCGTCGGTCAAGGCCACTCCGAGACCGCCCGCCAAATGATCGTAGCAACTACGTGCCAAGCGCAACCGATCGACCACGGCACGGTCCGCGCGATCCCGCAGCGGTGGGGGTCCCGACAAGGCCATAAGATCCTCCAGCAGATGCGCCACCTCAGGGCTCGCCAATCGATAGTAGCGATAGCGCAGGCAGGGTTCCACCGTCAGCAGTCGCGCCTCGACCAGTCGCGCCAGATGATAGCTCGCGGTCTGGCAGGTGATTCCTGCTCGGTAGGCAAGCTCGCTGGCGGGCAATGCCTCCCCGCCCGCCAGCGCCCACAACATCGCGGCGCGCGCGGGAACTCCCAGCAGGCCAGCGATTTTCGAGGGCCCCAAGTGTTACTCCATATTTCGATAACGATCGAAGCCACCCAGCGCCGCGACGGGGTAGACTGTCCCTTCCTTCAGTCCACGATTAACACGAGGCCCGCAGCCCATGCCGCTTCGACCCTTGCAGCTCCGTACCGACGAAATCCCCTGGACCCCGGGTAGCGCCGCGCTTGGCGACCTTTCCGTATACCAGGATCAGGAGACCGTTTTCGTCAAACCGTTAAGCGACCGCCGCGGGGAAGGGGGTGGGGTCGCCCAGGTGATCCGGTTCCGCCCGCCGGTCGGGATGCTGATCAAGGTTCTGGCCGTGGCCCGGTCGGACGAACACATCTATATCCTGCAAGGAGGCCATTGTGACAAGGCGGGACGCCAGCGCCTCTTCCCTGGCGATTACCTGCTCCATCCCAACGGCCACCGGCACGGGGCGTTCCTTGCCGTAGAGACCATCGCCTTCGTGGCGTATACCGGAGAACCGGACGAACTGATTTCTTACGAGATCCTTCCGCTACGGTCCCCAGGGGATTAAGGGTGTCGCAGGTGCACGTCCCGGCTGTCGAGAATAACGATCATGCCAGCGCATGGTTCGCTACAGCGAACCACTACTCCCACCGGCGGCAACGGGTCATGTTATCGGTCCCGACCGGTGCGCCCTGGTGGTCTTCTGTGTCGCGATTCCGGCAGATCACCGAGGTTGGTAGCGGATGGCACCGGAGACCACGTTGGAGCGCACCTCCAGGGTGGAACCGTGGCGCTCGCGGAATTGGCGCACCTGCAGATAAACCTGTTTCTCGCCGGGTCCGGCACTCAGCTCAAAACCCGGCCGCGGGTGGAGCGTCGCCCACCGCGCCCCGGTAAACTGCGGTGATTCGCTGGCCCGGTACTGGTTGGCGGTTCCCGTCAGGGAAAAATCCAGAGTAACCCGCCGGTGTTCCGTGACCGCCGCGCCCCCATCGAGGCGCAGCCCGGTAAGCGCCAGAACCGGGGCGGGCGGGGCGCTCGCCCCGCGGCATACCGGCCCGGTCCCGCCCCGCGCCAGGGATACGTTGAGGATCTGGTCGGAACGCCCACCGAACAGTGCCTGTTGGTCACCACTGCGGCCCGCCTTTGACACCGTCAACACCAGGGGCGCGTCCGGTACGCCGTGAAACACGACCATACCCTCGGGGCCGGTCAACTGCGCACCGAATTGACTCGGATCCGCACGCGTACCCAAACAAACCGATGCGGCCGTGATCGGCTGCCCGGCCTCTTTGGCAAGGACCTGAACGGTCACATCCGCGGCATGGGCCAAGCGCGCTCCGGAAACCAGACTCAGCAGCGCCAACAGCAGTCGTCCGGAGTGACGGATCGGCCCCGGAACGGTGTACCGAGCTACGCTGCGATTGAAGATTTGCGCTTCGAGTGCCACCGCGAGTCCCCTGTACGCGCCATCGAGGTTTGCGACGGCTGAGCCCTGGTAAGCTGTCCGAGCAATCACGCCAACTACGGCGACGGTGGAAAGCCGGCCCAACCTTTCGATTTCTTTCGACCCTGACCGCCCACGGTCTGCAATTTTGCTCTCATCGCGCGTCCGGCAGTTGGCTTGGACAGACATCGACTTGATTCTAGTGTCCGGCGGCGGTCTTGTACATGGGCGGCACCAAGCCCCCGTCAGTCGGGTTACCAGGTGTGCCTGAGACATGGTGGACGCTACCGTGGCAGACACCCCGAGACCTAGGAACCCACGCAACCGCTGCCGGGTTCCCGGCGGACACAAAATTGGATACCATGAGCGCAATCATCAGGTCGGTGGCACCGCCCATGCCGCGGGTCGATTGGCGCAACGGCAGGCGGAGCGCGTCGTGCTGCACATCAGCGAATCCGACCCGAAGCCGTTCGTGGCCGTTCTGGACTATATCCGCAAGTTTCTCAAGAACCACCAAGGCCGTGACAGTCAGGTCGCGGTGGTGGCCAACGCAGGGGGCTCAACCTCATGCGGGCGGGGGTCTCCCCGGTAGAACGGCAAGTGATCGCGATGATCCATGCCCACAATAACCTCCACTTCATCGCCTGCGCCAACAGCATCCGGGCCTTGCAGGCCCAGGGCGTCGAGTCGCTGTTCATCGACGAGGTCGATACCCGGGAGCCAGTCATGGATCAGATTATCCGCCTAGTGCAGGACGGGTGGCGCTACGTCAAGGTCGAATCCCTCCCCAGGATCTGAGTCGCACGGTCGCGCCCGGGCACGTATGAAGATGCCGGCGCCGTCATCCGGTACTCCATGCCCGCGGCCGCCTCATTCCGGCGATCTTGCATGCCTGTTTCACATAGCCGTAGGGAAACAATCGGAACAGCTCATCGCGCGCCTCGTGCCCGAGTCCGCGTTCTTCCGCAATGTACTTGATTACGAAACGGGCATCAGAAGCGATCCCGTGTTCATCGTAATATTCGCGCATGAAACGGATCACACCCCAGTGCCCATCGGTCAGCTCGATGTTCTCCTGGCACGCCAGTGCCAGTGCCACCGCGTCGTCCCAATCGATGGGGTCAACCAAGTAGCCTTCGTCGTCGGTCCGAATCACCTTTGTGTCCACCTTCAAAGACATGTGCCTTCCTCCGCGAGGCAGCGGCCACCCGGTCCTGGACTCCACCGGCCCGGGCCGCACGCCGATCAGTAATTGTTACCGCGGTGTGGGGCTCAGGGTCATTGACGCAGGTCAAGCGCGAGCAATTCTTACCCCGACGTGGTCCTCCGCGAACGCCCACGGATACCTTAAGCCGCGACGTTGGGAACACATGATCGGAACGATACGCGCCCACCACGGCGCTTTCGGCGCGGAACGCACAGCTAAGCGGCGCACGACCGTGACCCGCCGGCGCGCTTGTCGTGCAAACCGCGGCTGACGTGATCGCCACAGCACCGTGCTACCGAACGCACGACTACGTGCGGCCCTTCAACGGCGTTGGTGGTGCGCCACTAGTCCGCTCGGACGCTGAGTTGAGGTAGAAACACCTCTGTACGCCCGCAAATTTCAGTTGGTCCGGCGGGTGGGCAACGCGGGCTTGGGTTTGCCCAGGTCCTCGCCATCCGTGATGCGTTGCCCCACCAAGCTGGATCGCTCAGTACCGACCGCCGCCGCGCCCCAATTTAGGCTTTGGAGTCGTAGTGGGACGTACCACCGCTCAGGCTGGGCGTAGCACGGTATAGAAGAGCACCGCGAAGAAATGGCACGCGCTGCCGGCCAGGACAAATACATGCCAGATGGCGTGGTGATAAGGCAGACGGCGCCAGACATAGAACACAACGCCCACGCTATAGGCCAGCCCCCCGATCACCAGCAGCAGGAGGCCGGGTGTTGGCAGCGCGTGGGCGAGGGGCTTGATGGCCACCAGTGCCAGCCAACCCAGCCCCAGGTAGAGGGCAAGCTCCAGGGTCTGACAGGATGAGCGGGTAAGCAGCTCACGCAGGACCCCTATCAGCCCCAAGCCCCAGACCAGGCCAAACAGGGTCCAACCCCATGGGCCGCGCAGATTGACCAGTGCGAACGGCGTGTAGGTGCCGGCGATCAGCAGGTAGATGGCGGAGTGATCGAGACGACGCAGGATGTCTTTGACGCGCGGCCGTTGGCTCGCATGATATAGCGTCGAGGCCAGATAGAGGAGGATCAGCGCGCTGCCGAATACCGCGGCACTCACGATCCGCGCGGCGCCACCATGCAGCGCCGCGAACACCTCCAAAACCACCAGGCCCGCAACCGCCAGCAGCAGGCCAAAGCCGTGGCTGACCGCGTGCGCGATTTCCTCGCCCACCGAATATTCGGAACCCACTACGGCGATACGCATGGGCATGGCCCTCCGATTACAATATACGTCACAGTATACTCCCGGTGCGTCCTCGCCCTGCACGGCGACATTCACCGGGAGCGGCACCGACTATCCGCGCGCACGGCGGCCGGAGGGTCCGCGGGGCGGGATGGGACGCGGGCCGGCATCCTGTCCGTCGGGCCAGACGTTGCGGAACGACTGGCGGGCCGCCCCAGAGATCGCGCGCGAGAACACCAGGTGGACCGCGCCAGCGCGCCGGAAGCCGCGGATGCACCCGCTCCTCACGCCCGTGATCTGAGCCACATCATTGCAATCCCGTACATACCGTTCACTGACCTCTCCGCGTACGCAACGTGCCCGCTGTTTCTGGATTCTGATAACAAACTGCGGTCGGACGCGGCGCGCGACCAAGATTGCGGCGCCCAAGGTTAACGCCGCAAGCACGATGCCGATCAGAGAGCGGGCCACGGGATTGTCCTGGATGCGTCCCGGTAGCCCTGGGAAGGAGGGGGAGCGGGTGAGAGATAATCGTCCTGGAATCGACCGCATGGATCAACACGAAGCAAGGGACGCTCAAGCGGCTTCCTCTCTATCGTGTAGGCACATCCAACGATCATGATCGCTCCCGGTTCGGGATGCGGCGAGGTACCTTAGGACCGTAGTGTGACATTCCCAGGGAGGAGCACGTCCATGGCTACCGGCAGATGGTCGGAGAAAGGGTAGTTCAGGACAGATACCCGCTCCACCTTGACGCTGGGCGTCACCAGGATATGGTCGATGTTGCGACTCGGTCGCCAGCTCGGAAACGTGAGCAGGTCGTGGGTCGGCTCACACAAGCCGGTATCCCCCAGGAGTTGGTCCATCTCCGGGCTGCGCGAACGGCAATTCAGGTCTCCCATGACGATCACATTCGGGTCGTCAGTGATCAGCTCGCCGATGAACTTGAGCTGCTGCAACCGTGCCCGCCTGCCTAGCGCGAGATGGATGATAACCAGCACCAGTTGCGCACCCGGCGACCCGAACTCGACCCGCAGGGCGCCACGCCCGGGGATGCGTCCCGGCAATTTGTGTTCCGTCAACAGCGTTGGCCGGAACCGGCTCACTAGGCCGATACTCTGGCGTGCGACATTCCCGATGGTGCGGTTGGTCTGGTGATGCCAATGGGTAAAGCCGGCTTTGAGCGCCAGGTACTCCGTTTGATTCACGAAGCCGCTGCGCAGGCTGCCCGCATCCACTTCCTGCAGGCCGACCAAGTCGAAGTTGCTTGCCAGACACGCGATGCTGTCCAGGTTGGTAAGACGCTCCGCGTCCGGGAGTACGTGCTTCCAGCTATGGGTGAGGTACTGGTGAAAATGCGTGGTGGAGATGCCGGCTTGAATGTTGTAACTCAACAGCCGCAGGCGCTCACCTGTGCCGGCATCAGTGTGGCCAGACTCGGTGATGGTATCCCTTATGTAGGCTCGTGCTGGAGAGGGCCCCATCCCCCACGGCCCGTATGAAAGCGTCATATGGGGCAGACCATCTCGCCCATGGCGGCGGTAAGCTTCAAGTTCTCGGCGTAGTCCACCGGACAGTCGATGATGCACACAGCACTGGACGCGAGCGCCTCCTTCAAAATCGGCAGGAGATCGACGCTACGTTGCACACGGTAGCCCTTCGCACCGAAGGCCTCCGCGAGTTTCACGAAATCCGGATTCCCAAATTTCACGTTCGCGGAACGTTTGAAGGTATTGAGCTGCTTCCATTCGATCAGCCCGTAACCTCCGTCGTTCCAGATCAGGATCACGAGCGGGGTGTTGAGACGCACCGCGGTCTCGATCTCCTGACAATTCATCAGGAACCCCGCATCTCCGGTCACCGCGACCACGGCGCGGTCAGGGTATACCATCTTCGCGGCTATTGCGCCCGGCACGGCGATGCCCATGCTGGCGAAGCCGTTGGAGATAATGCAGGTGTTGGGATATTCGCACCGGAACATGCGCGCCATCCACATCTTGTGGGCGCCCACGTCGCAGATGACGATGTCCTCCAGCGCCATCGCGGTACGCAGGTCCCAGATGATCTTCTGGGGCTTCACGGGGAAGCCTCGGTCCTCGCTAAGCTGCTGCATCTCCGTCATCAGCAGGTCACGCAACACGCGCATCTTGTGATCCTGGTGTGGCGTGGCGAGATCCGCGATGCGTACCAGGCTCGTCTTGATGTCGCCCACTACGCCGCACTCGATGGTGTAGTGGGCATCGACCTCCGCGGGATTCATATCGATGTGGATCAACTTGCGATCGCGGGTCGGATGCCAGAGCTTGGGGTGATACTCCGCCAAGTCGTAACCCACGCAGATGATCACGTCCGCGCGGCTGAATCCGCAATTGACGTAATCGTTGGACTGCAGGCCGACGCTGCCCAGCGCCATGGGGTTCTTGAAGAATGGAACCACGCCCTTGGCCATGAAGGTGTTGGCCACCGGTATGTTGAGTTTGCGCGAGAATTCCGCGAGTTGTTGCCAGGCGCGGGCACGGATCACGCCGTTGCCCGCCAAAATGATCGGGTCCCGGGCCTCGGAGATCAGTTCAGCTGCGTAGTTGAGGCGATCCGTGGGCGGTTCCGACGCCACCGGCTGGCGCGCCGGAAGCGGCTCGTCCGCGACCACCATGCGCGCAATGTTTTCCGGGAACTCGATGAAACATGCGCCGGTCTTCTCGGTCTGTGCCAGCTTGAAGGCCTTGCGGACGACCTCAGTGATGATGTTAGGCGTCAACAACCGGGAGGAGTACTTGGTGATCGGCGCGAACATCAACTCCAGATCCAGAGTCTGATGGGATTCCTTGTGCAGGCGGGTGGTAGCCGCCTGGCCCGCCACTGCTACCAGGGGCGCATGGTCCATGTTGGCGTCGGCCACACCGGTCACGAGATTGGTCGCACCAGGGCCCAGGGTAGATAGGCACACGCCAGCATGGCCAGTCAGACGCCCGTAGACGTCGGCCATGAAGGCCGCCCCTTGTTCGTGGCGCGTAGTGATGAAACGGATCGGAGAATCGATCAGGGCGTCCAGCACATCCAGGTTCTCCTCGCCGGGCAACCCGAAGATGTATTCGACTCCCTCGTTCTCCAGGCATTTCACGAAGAGCTGTGCCGCATTCATCCCGGTTTGTATCCTTCCCTTGACGGAGCGCGTGCGGCCCCGGACGCCGGGGCCCGTCCTGGCCGGGCGAAGGCCGCCGGACCCGCTACCGGGCGTGGGCGCCGCGGGCCTGTGAGTTGGCGGCGGGCGAGGGGGCAGACTTGAGGCGGACGGTCGAGGCGATACGGGTCCGGTCCACGGCGGCCTGTCGAGACTCCCGCCGAACCAGATAGTCCACGACCTGGAGGATCTTCTCATTACCCCCCGCGAGACTGGCGTCGGTCTTAAACTTGCCATCCACCACCAGGGTAGGTACGCCGCTGATGCCCATGCTTTGTGCCAGGGCCCGTGCGCGGCGCACCTCGGCGTCCACCGTGAACGATTCGTAGGCGGCGCGGAAATCCGCCGCCTTGACCCCGTGCTGGGCGAAAAACGCAGTCAACGCGTCCTCGCTGGCCAGCTGTGGACCCTCCTTCTGGACGGCATCGAACAGCGGGCGGTGGATCCGATTCAAAACCCCCAGTTCCTGGGCGGCGTAGTAGGCGCGGGCGTGGATCGTCCAGGTCGGATTCAGGGGCGCTGGTATGCGGATGAATTGCACGTCCGCCGGCTTGTGCTCCAGCCAGGCATCCAGGTACGGCTCGAAGTGGTAACAATGGGGACAGCCGTACCAGAAGAACTCGACTACGGTGACCTTGCCTTTGGCCGCACCCGGGATCGCCACCGGCGGGTCGATGACCTTGTAGTCGATGCCGGCATCAAACTGTGGCTTGGCCGGACCCGCCTGCGCGAAACCGGGCACCAGTACCAGGGCCGCCCACAGGACCCACCGGAACCGAAGCTTATTTCTAAATAGTTTCATGTGCTTGCCCCGCTAATATGGCCACAACCCAAGGCCCTCAGCCTACCACTTTCCGGGCGCCCCTGCATTGCATATAGAGTAGACGCCGGTAACCGGCGGAGGGTTCGATGTGGCGGGGGCAAGGGCGGTGCACCTGAGGGGGCGGCCGCCCCCTCAGGTGCAGGGAGGGATGATCAGTAGAGACCGTTGATGTAGGAGGCCACCGCGCGCATCTGTTCCTTGGTGAGGCGCCCGGCGATCTCGCGCATCATCTTGTTCGGATCATTGGTACGGCTGCCGTCCTTGAAGGCCTCGAGCTGGCTCATCACGTAGTCCGCATGCTGACCGTGGAGGGCCGGGTAGCGGGCGGCGGGATTACCGGCGCCGGTGGGGCCGTGGCAGGCCATGCAGGCCGGCACGCCGGTGGCCGCGTCGCCGCCGCGATATAAGCGTTCACCGGCCGTGACCAGCTTGGGATCCGCGGAACCAATCTTCTCCTTCTGGGAAGAAAAGTAGGCGGCCAAGTCCTCCATGTCCTGCTCACTGAGCTTCGCGGCCTGCGGACTCATGAGCGGATTGGTGCGCCTACCCGCCTTGAAGTCCTGGAGCTGTTTGACAATGTATGGGGCGCTCTGTCCCGCCAGGTTGGGCCACTGGGGGTTGAGGCTGTTGCCGTCGGGGCCGTGACAGGCGCGGCACACAGCGGCCTTGGCATCACCGGCCTTGGCGTTGCCGGTCGCTCCGGCCGAGCTGGAAACGAGCGCGAGGGGCGCGCAGACGAGGACCACCGTTATCCATCTTTTCATTAGGCACCGACTCCTGAAGATCCGCTCCGTGACGGGTCGGCCTTACGGTCCAGAACCAGGGCGGGTGGGTACGGACACACTAAGGCGAGGCGAAAAATTGCGTTGCCTGTATATCAGTTGTGGCGCTTGTGGTCAATACCGGCCGCCCTATCACCTTGCGTTGCGCCACCGCGGCGGTGTTATATAGGCATATGGGTTCCCGCTACCGTCGTGCCCAATTCCTATGCAGCGCCCCGGATCTGGCCCACGCCCCCCCGGACCGGGGTGGTGAGGTGGCCTTCGCGGGACGGTCCAACGCCGGCAAGTCCAGCGCACTCAACGCCCTCACTGACCAGCAGACCCTGGCCCGCACCAGCAAAACCCCAGGGCGCACTCAGCTCCTCAATTTCTTCCAGGTGACGCCCGACCTGCGGCTGGTCGATCTCCCAGGTTACGGCTATGCCAAGGTGCCGGTAGCCGTCAAGACGCGTTGGGAGCTGGGACTCGCGGAGTACTTGGAGCACCGCGAGTCCCTGCGGGGCCTGATCCTGGTAATGGACATCCGCCACCCCCTTACTAACCTGGACACTACCATGCTCGACTGGTGCCACCGCGCCGGATTGCCGGTACATGTGCTGCTCACCAAAGCCGATAAACTCAAGCGTGGCCCGGGAATCGCGGCCCTGCTCGCACTGCAGCGCACTGTAGAAGAGCGCTATGCTCGGGTCAGTGCGCAGCTCTTCTCGGTCCCCCGCCGCCTGGGGATCGACGAAGCGTCGGCCGTGTTGGATGGGTGGTTCGGAGACCACGGCCCGCAGGCGTAAAACCGGCGCAAAAGTGGGAGACAAAAAAACCCCGGTTTTCAAGGGGGGGAGAAAACCGGGGCAATACAATCACCCAGTCTGGGGAAAACTGGGTGGCTATTCCCGCTCAGGGAGGATAAAGCGGGTGGGCGCCAATCCTAGCGCCCACACACTATGACCGGGTCCCTTGTGAAAAGTTCAGGGCGCGATCCGCAGCGCAGCGCCTCCACGGCGCGGCGCGGCGTCCGCGTTTGTCGCCGGGGCACCTGTGGCGGTCGCAAGTAGGTGTTTCGGTGACGCGAGTTCGCGCGGATTCCACTATTCTGTGGTCGCGGGCCACAGAGCCACCGCGGTAACCCGCGCAGATCGAGCATCGCGCCGCAACGGCCCGCGTGCCCATTGCCCCTGCCGCAATCCGGAGATGGGTCTCTCCCGTAGACACCGTGCGGCAACCTGGCCTTCACCGTCACGCAGGAAGAGCGCGGCAATACGATTTGTACCGCTGCCTACTGCAGGCAGGCAACGCCGCACACTGGTCGCGGAACTACACCGAATTAATCCGCCGGGAACTGTGCATGGAGTGACCGCAGACGGGGCACCGCCAGTCCTGCCTGGTCGGCATGGGCGAGGGCGCGTGCCAAACGCAGAGGTGCGCTGCGGCCGGTACAGCGGTGGCGTGGGTCCGCGTGGAACGCTTCCACCATACCCGCCAGCAGCGCCTGCCGTGGGAGCGGCCAGCCCACCCGCCACTCCTGTATCGCCAGGACTTCAGCGGCCACCTCCGCGGCCAGTTCCTGATAGTTATCCCACAGGGTGCCCACGTCACCACCGGCCTCCAGTCCCGCGATATTGCTGGTGAGGATGTAGAGGTTCTTGCGTACCAGCTCGAAACACAGGTCATGGGCATCGTGCAGTACATGGGCCGGGATACCCAGCGTTCCCAGGGCATCGCGGGTCAGCTCCGCGGCGGGACCGTGGACCGGGGAGGATTGGATGACCGAGACGTCCTGGCCGGTTTTTTTTTCAAACCATACAGCGATCACCGTCGGGGTATCGATGCCGTGGCCTTCCCAATCACGCGGCAGTAGTTCGTTCTGCAGCAACGCGAGGCGCTGGCGCCATTGCAGCGGAATCGAATTCAACACCGGCGCAAGCTGCGTCTCGCCTACCGCCACCAGCACCACAGCGGGCGTCGGTACCTGGGCGGCCAATGCGTCGGTGTCGGAATCGCTGAGCACCGGAACCACAGGATGGCCGGTGCGCAACAGTCCGCGGGCGAACACACCTCCCATCTCGCCGATGCCGATCACGACCGCCGGTGGCTTCATGGATCCAAGATGCCCAACGCACGCCTCCGCGACTTCACGTCTTCGGGATCGCCTTGGCCGCGAAATACTCGCCGTGTTCCAGGATGCGGAACAGGCGTTCGATGTGGGGATGGCGACCGGGAGCCGCGCGTGCATCCTCCACATGACCTCCGAACAGGTTGAGCGCACGGCGCGCCGCCGCCGGACCAATGCCGCCGAACTCCACAGCGACCTTGTAGTAGATCGCCAGGGAGAGCTGCTGACCCGGGCGGTTCTCAATCACCGCGGCAGGCACCTCCGCCTCCCCGTAGAGCTCCAGCCGGTCCAGGTGTTCCACCGCAAGCAGCAGCGCGTCCCGGTCCACCGCACGGTCAGTCAAGGTCGTTCCCCGGTAGTACCGCCCCCGGATTGCGCGCCCAACGCCGATTCATGTCGTCGAATGCATCGATAAACTGTAACGTTAAACACTACAAATCTATCTCTACAGATAATTGCCTGCGGAGAGCAGTGCGTCGTAAGAATCCTGTCACATTCCACCGCTATAGTGCCTCGCACCGGCTGCCCATATCCGGGCCAGTATCCATGCCGCGTCCGGGCAACCGCGGGCCACTCCGCGTCACCCGGCACCGCAAACGTCACCAAGGAGACCATGATGCCAAGATCGCCCCAAACTGTCACCCGGATCGCCCGGTCCCTGTTCAAAGGCGCCGTGTTGGCCGGTGCCGTCGCCGCGTTCGGTTTACCCGTGGGCGCGTCGGCGAATTCGACGGTCACCGTATTGGAGACCGGTTCATCGCTGCTCTACCCGCTGTTCAATCTATGGGTGCCGCCCTACACCCGCGCCCACCCGAACGTGCGGATCACCACCCAATCCACGGGTAGCGGAACCGGTATCGCGCAGGCGGTCTCCGGCGTGGCACAGATCGGTGCCTCCGACGCCTACCTGAGCGACGCCCTGGTACGCCAGCATCCCGGCATGCTGAGCATTCCCCTGGCGATTTCCTCGCAGATGGTCAACTATAATGTGCCCGGCCTGAACCGCGACCACCTGCGCCTGAGCGGCCCCGTCCTTGCGGGGATCTACAGCGGCAAGATCACCCGTTGGGACGATGCGGCCATCGTCCGCATCAACCATGGGGTGAAACTGCCGCACAACCTCATCGTTCCGGTGCATCGCAGTGACGGCAGCGGCGACACCTTCATCTTCACCCAGTACCTGAGCGATTCGACGCCGTCGTGGAACAGCGCGCTGGGCTACGGTACGACGGTGAGCTGGCCTCCGGTGCGCAATGGAATCGGTGCAATCGGAAACCCAGGCATGGTACAGGCGCTCCAGACCACACCCTATTCGGTCGCCTACGTGGGCGTGAGCTACAAGAAGGAGGTGGACAAGGCCGAACTCGGTGAGGCCCGTTTGGAGAACCGCGCCGGGCGCTTCGTGCTGCCGACCACCCGTACGGTAATGGCCGCCGCCGCCAAGATGGTACCCAAGACCCCGGCGGACCAGCGCATCAGCCTGATCTTCGCGCCAGGCGATGAATCGTATCCGATCATCAACTACGAGTATGCCATCGTCGACAAAAAACAATCGACCCCGGAAATGGGCCACGCGGTGCGTGAACTGCTCGGCTGGGCCATTGAGGCGCGTGGCGGAAACGCTGCTCACTTCATGAAGGAAGTGAACTTCGTGCCGCTCCCGAAGAGTGTGGCAAAACTCAGCAGACGACAGATTGACCAGATCCGCTGAGCCCCTGCTCGGGCCCGTAACCGATGGCGCCCGCCGGCGGTTTCCGCCGGCGGTGCGCCATTCCTTTTGGCGTCACGCGCTGCGCCGGTGGTTCCGCAGCGCGACGGCTTCCATTGCTGCATCGATCCCGGTGATCATGCTGGCGCTGTTCCTGTTCCTGACCATATACGCGTGGCCGGCGGTGCGCTTCAACGGGCTGCACTTCCTGTATCAGGATACCTGGAACCTGGGACGCCTGTACTCCGATCCGATATCGGTGGGCGGACAGCAAGTGCTGCCGGACGCCGACTACGGGATCCTGTTCTTGATCGTCGGCACCCTGCTCAGCTCCCTGATGGCGATGGCTCTGGCGCTCCCGGTCGGGATCGGGACCGCGCTGTTTCTCGCCGAGGGCGCGCCGCGGCGCCTGCGCGGAACACTCTCCTTCTTTGTGGAGCTGCTCGCCGGGGTGCCGAGCGTGGTGTTCGGGCTGTGGGGCTACGTGGTGCTGATCCCCCTGTTGAGCCGCCACGTCTACCCGATGATGGCCCGGTTCCTGGGATTCATCCCCTTCTTCGGCGGCCCCACCGGCAGCGGCTACGGGCTGTTGACCGCCGCCCTGGTGCTGGCGCTCATGATCGTGCCGCTGATTGCAGCGACCCTGCGCGACGCCATCGTGGCAACGCCCATCGCACTGCGGGAGGCCGGCTTCAGCGTCGGCGCGACGTCCATCGAGGTATTCTGGAAGGTGGTGCTGCCAAGCCTGCGCCGGGTACTGATCGGTTCCAGCATGCTTGCGCTGGGGCGTGCGCTGGGAGAAACCATGGCGGTGCTGATGGTGAGCGGCAATGCCCTCAACTACCTGCCGGACAACGCCTATAGTCCGATCTCCACCATGTCCTCCTTCATCGTCTCGCAACTGGACAGTGCCCTGCAGGACCCCACCTCCATGGCGGTGCGGGCACTGGCCGAAATCGCGCTGATATTGCTGGTGATCTCCGCAGGGGTGAACATGCTGGCCCGCGTGTTGCTGCGCTACGCGGGAGGCCGATGAAGCCGCGATCCTCGGCCGACGCCACGCACCACGCCCTGGCACGGATACGCCGGCGCAGGGTGTTCAATGTATTGGGCTGGACCATCAGCGTCCTCGCCTTTGTCCTGCTCGCGCTTGCCATCGCGGACCTGCTCTACCTGGTCATGCACAAAGGCGCATCGAGCCTGTCCCTGGACTTGTTCACCCAAGTCACCAACGGGATCGGCGGCGGGCTCGCCAACGCGATCACCGGGACCGGGCTGCTGGCGGGCGGCGCGTTGCTGCTCGCCGCGCCGCTGGGGATCGGGACCGGCATCTATCTGTCGGAGTTCGGCCGCGGCCGCTGGGGACACGCGGTGCGGTTCTGGGCCGACGTGCTGGTGGGGGTGCCGTCCATCGTGCTCGGCTATTTCGGTTATATCACCATGGTGATCGCGTTTGGCTGGAACTTCTCGCTCGCGGCGGGCGCCATCACCTTGGCCATCATGATGGTGCCCTATATCGCCCGCACCACGGACCTGGCCCTGCGCCAAGTGCCGTTCGGCGTGCGGGAGGCAGCCTACGCCCTGGGCGCCCAAGACTGGCGGGTGAGCCTGCGCGTGGTATTGCCGGCCGGAGCGCCTGCGGTCCTTACGGGGATCCTGCTCGCCCTGGCAATCGGCATGGGGGAGACCGCGCCGTTGTTGTATACCGCGGGCTGGTCCAACTATCTATGGAACGGAAACCTCACCCATGAACCGGTGGGCTACCTCACCTACGTGATCTGGACCTTCATCAACGAACCCTTCGCATCGGCCCACCGTCTGGCGTTTGCGGCCGCGCTGCTGATCACGGCCCTGGTGCTGCTGATCAACGTGCTGGCACGACTGCTGCTGACCGGATTCTCGCGCCGGCTCGGCGCACGCTGAGGGACGCCGCTCAAACCTCAGCCGGGCGACCGGCTACGGCACCATAGCGTCTCCTGACCACCCCCCTGGCGCGCCAGGACCCGGGCGATCACAAACAGCAGGTCGGACAGGCGGTTCAGGTAGCGCACGACCTCCGGGCCCACGGCGGCGTTGCGTGCCAAGGTCACCACGCGGCGCTCGGCACGGCGGCATACGGTGCGCGCCAGATGGCAGGCGGCGCCGGCGGGACCGCCGCCGGGCAGTATGAACTCCTTCAGCGGCGGAAGATCGGCGTTGAAACGGTCCAGTGTCCGCTCCAAGACCGTGACCTGGGCGGCGCGGATGGCGGTATGTCCGGGAATACACAGTTCACCGCCCAGATCGAACAGGTCGTGCTGTACCTCCAGCAGGCACTCGCGCACCCCAGCGGGTAGCGGCTGCGCCAGCACCAACCCTAGCGTGCTGTTGAGCTCGTCCACGGTACCGTAGGCCTCGACCCGCGGATCGTCTTTGGCAACCCGACCGCCGTCACCGAGGCCGGTCGTGCCCTGGTCCCCGGTACGGGTGTAGATCTTCGATAAACGGTGTCCCATCGTGCGGCTCCCGCGGACTCAGCCGTTCACCAAGCGGTATTCCACCGGAAGAACGATATCAAAATGCCGCCCATCCAGCCAACGGGCGGCGTCGGGCACACTGTGGATATGGCGTGCGCTCTCCAGCGCGGAGCGGTCCAATATCGCATAGCCTGAGGTGCCTACCACTCGCAAGTCGGAGACGCGCCCATCGGAGCCCACCCGCAGCGCCAAGCGCACCTCGCCCTCCCAGCCCTGGCGCCGGGCGATCCATGGATATTCAAAGTGGTCCGCCAACAGCCGCAGTACCGCGCTGCGCAGAAATTGTGCCACCGACGCGCCGTTCCCGGCGGCGCTGGACGGGGTGCGCTCGGCGTGGGCCCCGGGCTGCGCGCCAGACATCACGGTGTGCACCACCACCCTTGCCGTATCCCCCCCAACTGGGTCGCGTGCTACCGCGTGCGGACTCACCGCCGCCGCCACCGGATGCCACGGGCGGCGGCGCGCGGTCTGAGGCGGTTCGTGGTGCGGCGGAGTCCGCGGCGATGCCCGGTGTGCCACGCGGCGGGCGGGCACGGAGACGGGGCGGGACGTGGCGTGCGACCACACGGTGCCGGCCCCCGACATCGGTGCCGCGGCGACACCGAAGCGCAGTTGCAACGGCGCGCCGGCCGACGGCGCACCGAACGACAACCGCGGCGGCACCCGCCACGCCGCCAGCAGTGCCAAGTGCAGGGCAGCGGACAACACCAGAAAACGGGGCAGGGCGCGGCTCATGCCCCCGCGCCCGGGGCATAGCGTATCCCCACGAACAGGGTGCGGCCCAAGGTGTTGAACCCAGCCGCGGTCTCATAGCCCTTGTTGAACAGGTTCTCCACACTGGCGTGCAGGGTCCAGCTCGGGGTCAGCGCATACTGCACAGTGGCATTCACTAAACCATAGCCGCCCAGCCGCACGGTGTTCGCGTTGTTGTCGAAACGCTGACCCTCGGCGATCCAGTCCACGTGCACCCGTGCCGGACCGAAGGCGTGGCCAAGAGCAAGCTTGAGGGAACGCTCGGAGCGGCGCGCGAGTATCGTGCCATTGATGTCATCGTGGGGGCGCATGAAATTCAGCCCAAGGCCCAGATCCCACCCGCGGATCCGGGTGTTGAGGTTGGCCTCCACGCCGCGGATGGTGGCGCGGCCCACGTTCTGCGGGATGTAATTGGCGTCCAGGGAGATCAAGTCGCGGATGCGCGTCCGATAGGCGCTGATGTCCCAACGCCCCCAGGGATGCTTGCCCCGCAGGCCCAGCTCCACAGTGCGGGACGTTTCCGGGCGGAGATTCGGGTTGCTGGTAGGAAAGCCGAAAAAGGCCGGAAAATACAAGTCGTCGAAGGTGGGCGCGCGGAACGCGGTGCCATAGGAGGCGGTTACCCGCAGGGCATGCGTCAACCGGTAGCCCCACGCCACGCTACCGGTGGTGTGGTTGCCGAATTGCTCGTTGTGGTCCAGGCGCACCGCGGCCAGAAGATCGTTGCGGCCCAGATGGGTCTGGTACTGGGTAAACACCCCGGCATCGTAACGCGAGGTCTTGTTGAAGGTGGTGGTACTCGACACCAAGTCGTCGAGGTAATCCAGGCCCACGCTCAACAATTGGGTCTGCCCAATGGAAAAATCGTTCTGCCAGCTGGCGGTGACCCGCTCGCTGTCGAAGCGGATCCTGGGCAGCGTGCCGTCGGAGCGGAAGCTGGTCCGGTTATCCAGGCTGCGCCCCGCCTTGAGGTGGACATTCCAAAACGCTTGGGGCCGAAAGCTGAGCTGTCCGCTCAACACCTCCTGCAGGAAATTGTCCTCATTCTGATAATTGGAATCGTACTGGGTAGTACCCACCGCGCGCAGCGCATTGACCTGCAGGGCGGTCCCGTTGGCCCAATCGTAGCCGGCACCGGCACTGAACGAGTCGTTGTTATAGCCGTCGTTACCTGGATCGTTGAGAGGGACTCCAAACTCCAGGCTACCGGGTTTGCTCACCCGGATCCCCTCGGTACCGAACCCTCCGCCGTGCAGGCTGACCCACCCCCGGCCCACGGAACCGGCGATGCCGCCGACTGCGTGGTAAGTCTCATGGCCGCCGTAGGTCACATCGGCACTGGGCCGCACGGGCCCTTTGCCCTTGCGGGTGAAGATCTGGATCACACCACCCACCGCGTCCGGCCCGTAGAGGCTGGAATGGGGTCCGCGCACGATCTCGATGCGCTGGATCTCCGACAACGGCAAAAACTCCCAGGAAACGGTCCCGGTGGTGACCGAGCCCACGCGCACGCCGTCCACCAGCACCAGGGTCTGGGTCGAGCTGGTACCGCGCAGGAATACGGAGCTCACCTTGCCGAACGGACCGTTGGTGGTGACGTCCAGGCCGTTGACCTGTTGCAGGAGCTCGGGTAGGGATTGGGCGCCGCTGCTCTCGATGTCACTGCGGGTAATAACGGTGACCGAGGCGAGGGTCTGATCTGCGGTCTCCGCGGTGCGGGTAGCGGTCACCACGATGGGGGAGGAGTACAGATCGGCGCCCTGGGCGGAACCGGCAACGACGACCAACAGCGCGGCCCCACAGGCCGCGCGGTACCTTGTTATTCTCATGTAAATCCCCCCTCGCCACGCGCACCCGCGCAGGCGGTGATGATGAATGGGGTGCGGCAGGGGAATAGACGTAATACGGGCACGGCATGAAATATACCGTGCCGCCCCACGCGGCACTGACCGTAACGCCGCAGGCCGGTCTCCGGGCTCGCGAGGGGACTTGCGTCCGGTCCGGCGCCTTCCCGTGTCGAAACACAGTGGCTTGATGCCGAACCTTGACTCGCTTACCGTTGCGGGGGCAGCGCCGGATTAGCAGACGGAGTGGAGCTCCGTTGCGCACCGGCTTCCCGTTTCATCCCTCGGGCGAACACCCTCGGGACACCTGAAGCGCGTGGCGGAGACTCTATCGGCGGGGGTATCGAGTGTCAAGAAAACGCAGTGCGCGGCGTCAAGGAATCACGCGGTCGATGGTGAGTTCGACGACTCCCTTGCGACCGGGCGCCACCGGTGCACTGAGCCCTTGCAGATCCCCGGGGGCCGCAAGCGCGTTGCCGGTCCGGGAGATGCGCGCCCCCACGACCACCTCGGCCTGTTGGGACAGGGTGCGCCCCGGCAGCATGGACTGGGTGTCATCGAGGACCACCGTGGTGGGCAGATCCTTTACCTGCCGGCGCACCGCCGCCAGAGGCATCGGGGGGCCCTGCAACGCGCGCGCATAGATGAACACGGTCTCGCCGGGACGAACCTTGTGAGCGAGCGCCGCCGCCAGGCGCACTTGGACCGTGAGCGCCTTGCGCGCAATGGAGGCCGTCTCCCGGGTCCGCGCCGGCGCGCGCTCCGATGGCGCGCGGGTGGCGCGGCCCGCCAGGGCCTCTGCCTGGGCGATCTGTTTTTCCAGGATGCGTGCCACATCACTGCCCGCTGGGGCACGCTTCGCAAGCGGTTTCCAGCGCGCCGCTGCCTGGGCGTAGTCGCCGCTCTGATAAGCCGCCCAGCCAGTGAGCCAAAGGGCCTTGGGCTGCTGCGGATCCAGCGCCAGGGCACGGGTCAAAAGCTGCTCCGGCTTGCCTGCGAGGCGGTTGCCATGGGCCAGGGCCAGGACCTCGGCATAATCCGCCAGCAACGCCGGGTCCTTCTTGTTGGAAAGCGCGTAGGCCTTGCCATAAGCGTCGGCGGCTTGATCGAAACGGTTCAACACCCGGTAGGAACGGCCCAGCATCATCCAGCCCTGAAGATCGTCAGGCTTGCGCTTCAATCGCGCCGCCAAGCCAGTGACCATGTCCTGAATGACAGCGGGATCCGTGTCACCCTGGGCCACGGCCTCCGCCGCGATGCGCGCACGGGCATCTGGAGACACCAGGGCCCAGCCGCCCAGCCGCCAGTATATTCCACCGGTGAACACCGGGATGATCAGCGCCACCACCACCACCATCCAGCGATGACGCCGGCGCGGGCCCACGGCCGGCGCCACGACGGCGCCCTCCAGATTCTCCAGGGTGTCGCGTTCGATCTCGGCGCGCGCCTGCTCGAACTGCTCCGCGCTCAGGGTCCCGCTCTCCAGGTCCCCTTCCAGTTCTGCCAAGCGCTTGCGATGCAGCGCCCGATATATACTGGCGCGCGCCGGTCCGGCGGCCGCACCGCGGCCCATCAGGGGCGGTAACACCACCGCCAGAGCTACCAGCACCATGGTCCCGAGGACCAGCCACAGCAGTATCATTTGTTGCGATCCTCGTCGCGCCCCAGCAGTTCCGCCAGACGTTCATGTTGGGCCTGCTGCAGTGACGCGCTCTGGCCGGCGCGCGCGCGGGCGCGCACCAGGAAGAACGCGATCAGCAGCCCGGACAGCAACCCCAGGAATGGCCCGAACCAGAGCAGGAACGTGGTATCCATGAGCGGGGGACGGAACAAAACGAAGTCACCGTAGCGGTCCACCAAATAGTGGATAATCTCCTTGTCGCTTTTGCCCTCCCGCATCTGTTCCCGAACCTCGCGACGCAGATCCTGGGCGAGGCCCGCCTGTGAAGACTGGAGCGATTCGTCCTGGCACACCAGGCAGCGCAGGTTCTTGAGCAAGGCATGGTAATGGGCGTCTTCCTTCGGGTTGGTAAACCCGGAAGTGGGCTCCGTGGCATGCGCCATGGGTAGCACCATAGGCAGCGCCAGCAACAACAGCACCAATAGCGCGCGCCAGCGGCTCATCCTGGAACCTCCGCCTGGAGCTTGCGCACCAGGGGCAGGATCTTTCGCTTCAACGCCTCCTGGGTGATGGGTCCGATCTGCTTGTAACGAATGATGCCCTTGGCATCCACCACGAAGGTCTCCGGGACGCCGTATACACCCCAGTTGATGGCCACCATGCCCTTGTGATCGAAGGCGTTCGCCACGTAGGGATCACCGAAGGTCTGCAACCAGCGCTGGGCGTCGTCGCGATTGTCCTTGTAGTTCAGCCCGTAGATCGGCACCACGTGGCTGTTGGCCAGCGCCACCAGCACCCGCGCCTCGTCGCGGCACGAGACGCACCAGGACGCCCATACGTTCACCAGGGTGACCTTGCCCAGCAGATCCTTGCGGCTCAGGGTGCGCGCCGGATCGGCGAGTTCCGGCAGGGAAAATTGCGGCGCGGGTTTCCCGATCAGGGGCGAAGGCACGCGCCGCGGGTCGTGCTGCAGGCCGATCGCCAGCACCACCACCAGCATCGCGAAGATGCCCAGTGGAATCAGATATCGGACCATCAGGCCTTCCCGGGAGAGACCGCCCCCACACTCGGGGCCACCGGGCCGGCAGCCGGTTGCGCGGCGCGCGCCACCGCCAGGCGGTAGCGCCGGTCGGTGGCGGACACCAGGCCACCCAGGGCCATAAGCAGGCTGCCGATCCAGATCCAGCGCACCATGGGCTTATAGTAGATCCGCAAGGTCCAGGCCCCGTTGTCCTGCGGCTCACCGAGCGAGACGTAGAGGTCCCGGAACAGACCCGGCTGGATTCCGGCCTCGGTCATGGGGCTGGTCTGTACCACGTAGACACGCTTCTGCGGATGCAACAGCGCCACCTGCCGACCGTCCCGAAACACCGGCACCCGGGCCTGGGTCGCAGTGTAGTTGGGTCCCTTCAACGGCCGTACGCCGTCGAATTGGAACGTATAGCCGGCCAGGGTCACGGTATTCCCCGGCGCCATTATCACGTCCTTCTCCAGGCTACCGGTGCTGGTCAGAGTTACCCCGAGCACGAATACGCCGATGCCGAAATGGGCTATGGACATGCCGAGGAAGTGGCGGTGAACTCGGTACCAGGGGGTACCCGCAGCACGGTTGTGGCGGATACGGCCCCAGACATCCCGTACCGAGAGCGACATCACCCAAAACGCCAGTACCACCGCCAGGATCACTAGCGCGCGCACTTCACCGGTGTACCAGATCGAGAACGCGGTACCAACCGCGACACTGGCCACGAAGGGCAACCACAGCCGCCATATCAGGGGCCAGAATTCCTGGCGTTTCCAGCGCGTGAGGGCGCCGATCCCCGCCAGGAATACCAGCGGCAGGGTCAAGGGCACGAACACGATATCGAAGTAGGGGGGGCCCACGGAGATCTTGCCCACGTCCATCCCTTCCAGAAACAGCGGATACAGGGTACCCAGCAACACGGTGAACGCTGCGGCTACCAGCAGCACGTTGTTCACCAGCAACAGGGTCTCCCGCGACAGGGGATGGAAGCTTCCGCCCCCCTTTACCTTTGGGGCACGCCACGCGTAGAGCAGCAGCGATGCCCCCACCACGATCGCCAGGAAGATCAGGATGAAGATGCCACGGCGCGGATCGGTGGCGAAGGCATGCACCGATACCAACACCCCGGAGCGCACCAGGAAGGTGCCCAGCAGGCTCAGGGAGAAGGCGAAGATCGCCAGCAGCACGGTCCAGGTCTTGAACGCGCCGCGCTTATCGGTCACCGCCAGTGAATGGATCAGCGCCGTGCCCATCAGCCACGGCATGAAAGACGCGTTCTCCACCGGATCCCAGAACCACCAGCCGCCCCAACCCAGCACCGAGTAGGACCACCAGCTCCCCAGGGTGATCCCGACGGTGAGGAACAACCACGCGGAGGTGGCCCAGGGCCGCGTCCAACGTGCCCAGGCCGCGTCCAAGCGCCCGTCCAGGAGCGCCGCGATGGCAAAAGCGAACGGCACCACGAAGCCCACATAGCCCATATAGAGCATGGGCGGATGCATCACCAGCCCCGGGTCTTGGAGCAGCGGATTGAGATCGCGGCCGTTGAGCGGTGCCGGGAACAAGCGGGTAAACGGATCCGAGGTGGTAAGCATGAACAGCAGGAAACCCACGCTCACCACCCCCATGACCCCGAGCACCCGGGCGGCAAAGTCCGGCGACAGGCTGCGGCTCCGGAAGGTTACGGCCAGGGTCCATACCGCAAGGATCGTGGACCACAACAGCAGCGAGCCCTCATGGGCGCCCCAAACCGCAGCGATCCGGTAGAACCATGGCAGGGCCGTGTTGGAGTTCTCCGCCACGTAGGCAACGGAAAAATCATTGGTGAGGAACGCGTAGATCAGACACAGAAACGCCACCCCCACGAACAGCGCCTGCCCGCAGGCCGCGGGCCGCGCCACCGCGATCCACTCCGGCACGCCGCGCCATGCGCCGAGCAGGGGAACCACCGCCTGCACCAGCGCCAACGACAGGGCCAGCACCAGAGCGAAATGCCCAACCTCGGGTATCATTTCTGCGCAACCTCCGCTTCCTTGGCCTTTTCAAGGGCCCGGAGGTGGGCCTTTTTCAGAGCACGAGCCACCTCGGGCGGCATATAAGTGGAATCATGCTTGGCCAACACTTCGGTGGCCATGAACACCCCGTTGCGGTTCAAGCGCCCTTGGGCCACTACCCCCTGCCCTACACGGAACAGATCCGGCAGCAGACCGGTGTAGACCACCGGCACCGTTTTCGCGGTATCCGTCACGACGAAGTGCACGGTGAGACCATCGTGGTGCACGCTGCCCTTCTCCACCAAGCCCCCGACCCGGAACATGTGATGGACGGGCGCCTCGCCCTTCGCCACTTGGGTTGGACTGTAGAAATAGAGCAGGTTCTGGCGGAAGGCGTAGCTCGCCAGCCCAACGGAGGTGCCGATGCCCGTCACCAGCACCACCACGAAGATCAGCCGACGGCGGCGTTTCGGGGTCATCGCCCGGCTCCCCGCCGGAGGCGGCGTGCCAGGCGCTCGCGCAACCGGCGTTGATGGTAGAGGGGTTGGAGCACGTTGGCGGACAGGACCACCAGCGCGATGGCGTAGGAGGTCCAGACGTAGAAGGCATACCCGCCCATGTACAGGAATTTGTGCAGAGTCATCGCGTATCCACCGCTTCCTGGGCCCAGGCGCTGTCTGCCTCGCGCTCCAGCACTTCCGCGCGGGCACGCATCAGCACCGTAGTGAGGAAGAACAGGTTAAATGCCAGGACCATGATTAACAAGGGGACGAGCATATCCAGACTGATGGAGGGCCCGCCGATCTTGAACACCGTAGGTCCCTGATGCAGGGTGTGCCACCACACCACTGAGTAGTGGATGATCGGGATGTTCACTACCCCCACCAGGGCCAGTATCGCCGCGGCGCGGGCTGCGGTACGCCGGTCCTCGATGGCCGACTCCAGGGCGATGTAGCCCAGGTACAGAAACAGCAGGATCAGTTCCGACGTCAGCCGCGCGTCCCACACCCAATAAGTACCCCACGTCGGCTTGCCCCACAAGGATCCGGTGCACAGCGCCAGGAACGTGAACGAGGCGCCGATAGGCGCACAGCTCTTGGCCATCACCTCCGCCAGCTTGATGCGCCACACCAAGCCGATGACCCCGGCGCCCGCCATCACCAAATAGACGAACAACGACATCCAGGCAGAGGGCACGTGGATGAACATGATCCGGTAGCTGTCCCCCTGCTGATAGTCGGGGGGCGCCAACCACAACCCGTCGTAGAGTCCGGCGAGCATTAACAGCCCCGTGGCCCACCCGAGCCACGGGATGATCCGCCCGGCGAGGGCGTAGAAGTACCGCGGCGACGCCAGCCGATGGAAAAAAGTCCATGCCCGTCGCAGGGCTGTCGCCTCCCGGATCGCCACGCTACCGTGCTCCGCTCTCACGTCTGTTCCAGGCACCGCTCCGGCCCCGGCCTCTGTTTGTGACCACCGATTCCGGGAATTATTCCCGCCCCGGGCATTGTTTACGTTGACCCAGGTTAATCCCGATCCATTCTCACCCAAAGCTGATCCGCAACGCCGCCGCCGCCGCCGCCGGGGCCAGGGTCAGGGCCAGGACCAGCAAGGCCCCCAGCAGGGCAAGGGGGCCATCCACCGGGAGCCCGGCGGCCGCGCTGCTCACCGCGCTGGCCCCGAAGATCAGCACCGGGACGTAGAGCGGCAACACCAGGAGCGAGAGCAGGACCCCACCGCGTCGCACCCCGACGGTCAACGCCACCCCAATGGCCCCGACCAGGCTCAGCACCGGAGTGCCGAGCAGCAGGCTGAGCACCAAGCTGCCCATGGCTCGGGCCGGCAGAAACAGCGACACACCCAGCAGCGGACCCAACAGCACCAGGGGCAGGCCACTCACCAGCCAGTGGGCCAGGACCTTGGCCAGCACCAGCACGGGCAGCGGGTGCGGGCTGAGTACCACCTGTTCCAAGGACCCGTCGTCGAAATCCGACCGGAAGATGCCCTCCAGGGACAACATCGCCGCCAGTAGCGCCGCCACCCAGATCACCCCCGGCGCCATGGCCTGGAGCGTGGCCTTTTCCGGCCCCACGCCGAGGGGCACGAGGGTAACCACTATAATGAAAAACAACAGCGGGTTGATCATCTCCGCCCGACGCCGGAAGGACAGGAGCAGGTCCCGGCGCACCAGGGCCACGAAGCCGGCCAGGGGTCCGGAGCCGCTCATGAACCGAGGGGCACCCGGGTCAGGGCACATCCCTCCAGCTTCACCGCTTGGTGGGTCGTCAGTACCACCATGCCCCCGTTTTGAGCGTGGTCCCGCACCAGCGTCTCCACCACCGCCACGCCGGCTCGGTCCAGGGCGGTGAGTGGTTCATCGAGGATCCACAGCCACCGGTGCGCCGTCAGCAAGCGTGCCAGCCCCACCCGGCGCCGTTGCCCCTCGGACAGGGTGCGGCAGGGCACGTCCTCGAATCCCGTGAGCCCAAGCCGCTCCAGGGCGTCAGGCGGCTCCCGGCCTGGGCCACCACCCCCCAAGGCACGGTTAAAGCTCAGGTTTTCCCGTGCAGTCAACTCCCCTTTGACACCATGACGGTGCCCCACGTAGGCCAATGCCTCATGGTATTCGGGACGGACCGCGGACAGCGGGGCTCCGCCCCAGCGGACCTCTCCCGCGTCCGCCAACCTGAGCCCACACAGGATACGCAGCAGGCTGGTCTTGCCACAACCGTTGGGACCCTCCACCTGCACGACCTGACCCGGCGCCAGGGTCAGGCCGAGCCCCCGGAATAGCACGCGGTCATTGCGCACGCACTCCAACCCCTCCGCCTCCAGGCGGTTGACGTCCGACCGCGCCCCCCGGGACGCCGCGCTGTCCGGTGCGGTTTCCAATGCAGAGCCATCCGTTGTGATGCCCTCCACGCCGGCTGGCGTGGAGGAACCGGGCCCCGCGCGAACGGGGCGCCCATGATAGCATGGCAAAATGTCCGCGGCAGGTGGCGCCCATGGACGGTCCCCGGACCGCGGGGGGCACCGCACCGTGGCCGTAAAATGGCCGTGGATCCATGGTATAGTGCGCGCCTCACGGGCACCGGTCGTTGCACCGGAGCTGGGCAGTACTCCCCAGCCCGTCGCCCGCTGCCGCCCCAATGCCCCAGGCAAAGACATCCCTCAAAAGGGAGGCGCCCGGCCCCAAGAACGCGACGCGGTCTAGCCCTTTCCTTATGAAAACCTTCGCCAAACTGCTCCAAGAACGGATCCTGATTCTGGACGGTGCCATGGGCACCATGATCCAAAGCTACCGGCTTGGGGAGGCCGATTACCGCGGCGAACGCTTCGCGGATCACCCCTCGGACCTGAAGGGCAACAACGACCTGCTGGTGTTGACGCAGCCCGGGATCATCCGGGATATCCATACCGCCTATCTGGAGGCGGGCGCGGACCTCCTGGAGACTAACACCTTCAATGCCAACGCTATTTCCCAGGCCGACTACCACCTGGAATCGCTCGCCTACGAGTTGAACGTGGCCGCGGCGCGGCTCGCCCGGGAGGCCGCGGACGCGGTGGGCACCGCCGAACGCCCCCGCTTCGTGGCGGGCGCACTGGGCCCCACCAACCGCACCGCGTCCCTGTCCCCGGACGTGAACGACCCGGGGTTCCGCAACGTGAGCTTCGACCAACTGGTGGCGGCCTACGGGGAGGCGGCCCGCGGGCTCCTGGACGGCGGCGCCGATCTACTGCTGGTGGAAACAGTATTCGATACCCTGAACGCCAAGGCGGCGTTGTTCGCGATTGAATCGCTGTTCGAGGAGCGCGGCGCGCGCTGGCCGGTCATGATCTCCGGCACCATCACCGACGCCAGCGGCCGCACCTTGTCGGGCCAGGTCACCGAGGCGTTCTGGAACTCGGTGCGCCACGCACGGCCGCTGTCCATCGGCCTGAACTGCGCCCTCGGCGCCCGGGAGCTGCGTCAGTACGTGGAGGAACTCTCCGGGGTCGCCGACACCTACGTCAGCGCCCACCCCAACGCAGGGCTGCCCAACGAGTTCGGGGAATACGACGACACCCCCGAGGCCATGGCGAGGGAGATCGGCGAGTGGGCCGCCAGCGGATTTCTCAACATCGTGGGCGGTTGTTGCGGAACCACGCCGACGCATATCCGCGCCATCGCCGACGCGGTGGCCGCCCATCCACCGCGTCGTATCCCGGCGCTGCCGCGCAAGTGCCGGTTGAGCGGTCTCGAACCGCTCAACATCGGCGCCGATTCCCTGTTCGTGAACGTGGGCGAGCGCACCAACATCACCGGCTCCGCGCGCTTCAAGAAGCTCATCCTGGAGGGCGACTACGAGGCGGCCCTGGCGGTGGCGCGCCAGCAGGTGGAGAGCGGCGCCCAGATCATCGACGTCAACATGGACGAGGGCATGCTGGACGGCGAAAAGGCCATGGTGACCTTCCTCAACCTGATCGCCACCGAGCCCGACATCTGCCGAGTGCCCATCATGATCGACTCATCCAAGTGGTCGATCTTGGAGGCGGGCCTGAAATGCATCCAGGGCAAGGGCGTGGTGAACTCCATCAGCCTCAAGGAGGGTGAGGAGGGGTTTCTACACCAAGCAAAGCTGGTGCGCCGCTACGGCGCGGCCGTGGTCGTGATGGCCTTCGACGAGACCGGGCAGGCGGACACCCTGGAACGCAAGGTGCAGATCTGCGCGCGCTGCTACCGGCTGCTAACGGAACAGGCCGGGTTCCCGCCCGAGGACATCATCTTCGATCCCAACATCTTCGCGGTGGCCACCGGGATCGAGGAGCACAACCACTACGCGGTGGACTTCATCGAGGCCACGCGAAAGATCAAACAAGACCTGCCCCACGCCCTCATATCCGGCGGGGTGAGCAACGTCTCGTTCTCGTTCCGGGGCAACAACGCGGTGCGCGAAGCGATACACGCCGTGTTCCTCTATCACGCCGTGCAGGCCGGCATGGACATGGGGATCGTTAACGCCGGGCAGCTCGCGGTCTACGAGGAGATCCCGCCTGACCTGCGCGAGCGGGTGGAGGACGTGATCTTGGACCGCCGGCCCGACGCGACCGAGCGCCTGCTGGAGATCGCCGAGAGCTACCGCGCCGGGGGCGGCGAGGCCAAGCAGGAGGATCTTGCGTGGCGTGCCTGGCCGGTGGCCAAACGTCTGGAGCACGCCCTGATCAAGGGCATCGCCGACCACGCCGAGGAGGACGCGGAAGAGGCGCGCCATCAATTTGACCACCCCATCCAGGTGATCGAGGGCCCCCTGATGGACGGCATGAACGTGGTGGGGGACCTGTTCGGCGCCGGCAAGATGTTTCTGCCGCAGGTCGTGAAGAGCGCCCGGGTTATGAAGAAGGCCGTAGCCTATTTGATCCCATTCATCGAGGCGCGGAAACATGCCGGTTCGCGGCCCAACGGCAAGATCGTACTGGCCACCGTAAAAGGGGACGTGCACGACATCGGCAAGAACATCGTGGGCGTGGTGTTGCAGTGCAACAACTTCGAGGTCATCGACTTGGGTGTAATGGTACCGGCCGCGAAGATCCTGGAGGCCGCCAAGGCCGAAGGGGTGGACATCGTGGGCCTGTCCGGACTGATCACACCGTCACTGGACGAAATGGCGCACGTGGCCAAGGAGATGGAGCGCCAGCAGTTCAAGATCCCATTGCTGATCGGCGGCGCAACTACTTCGCGGGTACACACCGCGGTCAAGATCGCGCCGCATTACAGTGAGCCCACCATCTACGTGAAAGACGCATCTCGCGCTGTGGGCGTCGCACAGAACCTGATCAGTAGCGAGCGGCGCGCCGAATACGTGGCGGCGCTGCGCGCCGAATACGAGCAGGTGCGCGAACAGCACCGCGGAAAGCGGGCGCAGACCCGCTGGCGCACGCTGGACCAGGCGCGCGCCAACCGGTCCAAGGTCCAGTGGGAAGGCTATACGCCGCCGGTCCCGGCGGTCCTGGGCATACGTGTCTTCGACGACTACCCGCTGGAGGAACTCCAGGGGCTGATCGATTGGTCCCCGTTCTTCCACGCCTGGGAAATGGCCGGCAACTACCCGAAGATCCTGGACGATCCGGAGAAAGGGGAGGTGGCACGCAAGTTGTTCGCCGACGCACAGGACATGCTCGGGCGGATCGTGAAGGAGAAGTGGCTGGCGGCACGGGGCGTGATTGGGCTGTTCCCCGCCAACCAGGTGGGCGAAGACGACATCGAACTCTATGCTGACGAGTCACGCCGCGAGGTCCTGATCACGCTCCATCATCTGCGCCAACAGAGCGAGAAGCCGCCCGGCCGGCCGAACCGGTGCCTGGCGGATTTCGTGGCCCCCAAGTCCACCGGCCTAAAGGACTACCTCGGCGCCTTTGCCGTCACCGCCGGCGCCGGTATCGACGCGAAAGTGGCGGAGTTCGAGGCCCAGCACGATGACTACAGCGCGATCCTGCTCAAGGCCTTGGCAGACCGATTGGCCGAGGCGTTCGCCGAACGCCTGCATGAACGCGTGCGCCGCGAGTTCTGGGGCTATGCACCCGACGAGCAGCTGGACAACGAGGCGTTGATCCAGGAAGGCTACCGCGGGATCCGTCCAGCTCCGGGCTACCCCGCCTGCCCGGACCACACGGAAAAGGCCCTGCTGTGGGAGCTCATCGACCCCCTGCGCAACGCGCAGATCGCCATCACCGAGAGTTTTGCAATGATCCCCACCGCCGCGGTGAGCGGCTGGTACTTCTCCCATCCCGATGCCCGCTATTTCGGGGTGGGCAGAATCAACCGGGATCAGGTTGAGGATTATGCGCGGCGCAAGGGTATGGACACGGCCACCGCCGAGCGCTGGCTGGCGCCGAACCTGGGCTACGAGCCTGAGGAGTGAGCTCCGTCGGGACGTGCAGCGACAGGGTACCATCCGCGGGCACGTCCCGACGGAGCGAACAGAAAATGGACGTCGCGCCGATATTGTCCTTGCCGACGGCAGGCGGCAGCACCGCACGGGAGCCGGTCACCGGGATGGGTTGCTGCGAGTCGTTCCAGCGGGACAACTGACCGCACGGGTACGGTACGGGCACGGTCAAGGAGGGGATGGGGTGCAGATCTTAGGCATAGGGGACCACATTAGTTGCGGCTCTGCCTTGGTGCGGGACGGCGTATTGGTCGCCGCCGTTACCGACGAACGTCTGATCCGCGAAAAGATGGTGTTCGGCATTCCGCGCGAATCCATCCGTAACCTGATGCGCGGCCACTCTCTGGCACCCGGCGACATAGATGCTGTCGCGGTAGCCACGCGGAATCAGCACTTGATCGACGGCTACGTGGACTTCAAGGACGGTTGGTTCGGCCTCAAACGCAGCAAGTACAAACAATACCTGTTCGAGGTGGCCTCCAACGTAAGCAAGCTGCGGCGCCGTATCCCCACCATCGACAAGGTCTACTACGCGATGCGGCAGCCGGCGTTTAACCGGCGGCGCAAGGAATTGCAGCGTATCCTCCGGGAGGAATTCGGATTCACCTGCCCTATCCACTTCCTGGACCACCACTACTGCCATATCACCTCGGCGTACTATACCAGCGGCTACCGCGATGCCGCGGTGTTTTCCATCGACGGCGGCGGGGACGGCAACTGCGGCAAGGTCTACGACGTGGCCGATGGGAAGTTCACCGAGCTATGTGCGATCCCAAGCTTCGACTCATTAGGGACCTTCTACTCCTACATCACCCAGATCTGCGGATTCAAGGCAGGCCGCCACGAAGGAAAGATCACCGGTCTCGCCGCGAACGGCAAGCCGCAGTACGTGCCCATCCTGCGCAAAATCCTGGCCCTGGAGGACGGGCGCTTCAGGAACGTGGCCAACGTCTTCTTTCTCTCGGCCTTGCGCGAACTTCAACGCCGGCTCCCTGCGGATTTCAGCCACAAGGATCTCGCGGCCAGCATTCAGGATTACTCGGAAGAGCTGGTGGTGGGGCTCGTGCGTCATTGGCTCAAACAGACCGGACGGCGTAACGTGGCGCTCGCCGGCGGCGTGTGCGCGAACGTGAAGATCAATCAGCGCATCCACGAGATGCCCGAGGTGGACTCGGTGTTCATCCACCCCGGCATGTCGGACGAGGGCATGCCCGTGGGTGCGGCCCTCGGCCTCTACTATCAGCGCTCCGGCAAGCGCTATGAGCCCACGTTTCCGACCATGCCGCACGTCTATCTGGGGCCTGAGTACAGCGACGCGGAGATCCGCCAGGAACTCGAGAAATGCGGTGTGGAAGCCACCCGCTACGAGGACGTAGAGAGCGAGATTGCCCGGCTCCTCGCCGCCAACGCGGTGGTCGCACGATTCAATGGCCGCATGGAGTATGGTCCGCGCGCCCTAGGCAACCGCACCATCCTGTATCCGGCCACCGACCCCTCGGTACACTATTGGATGAACGAGGCACTGCACCGGACCGAATTCATGCCGTTCGCGCCGGTGGTCATGGCCGAGTACGCGGAACAGTGCTTCACGGGTCTTGATGGCGCCGAGAACGCAGCACGCTTCATGACCATCACCTTCAACTGCACGGAATGGATGGCGAAGAACTGTCCCGGAGTGGTTCACATCGACAATACGGCACGGCCGCAGCTGGTCAGCGAACAGGACAACCCCAGCCTGCACCGGATATTGTCGAAGTATCGCGAGTTGACTGGGCTCCCGTGTCTGATCAACACCAGTTTCAATATGCACGAGGAGCCTATTGTATGCTCGCCCTATGACGCGATCCGGGCATTTCAACTCGGACATCTGGACTATTTGGCCATCGGCCAGTGGGTTGCACGAAGCCCATCGCCGCAACCGCGCAACGCGGATACGACCCGCTACGATGAGGCCATGAACCGCCGCGGGAGCGTACACCGCTACTGAGGGGGCACCCAAGATCCTGCTTACCTACGCCGTTACTCTTACGCAGCGACGCAGGGTGCGGCGCTCGATTGCTTCAAATTGGCCGATTTTATTCATGGCACTATCATCCACAGGTCATGGTCTCTGCGCAGGGTGTAGTGACTCATGCCTGAAAGTCCGCACGCCAAACTGTGCCTTGGCGGGTCTCGGCCCAGCCGTGCGAGCCCATGTTACAATCCTCCTCCTGCGCCGCAATGGGTGTCGGCATTCCTCGGTCGTTCCTATGTCCAAAGCACTTTCCGTACACGGTCTCAGCAAAATCTACGCGAACGGGCACCATGCCCTGAAGGGGATCGACCTGGACGTAAACCAGGGGGATTTCTTCGCGCTGCTCGGACCCAACGGGGCGGGAAAAACCACGCTGATCGGGATTGTCAGTTCACTGGTGAACAAGACCGCCGGAAAGGCGTTCATCTTCGGCAAAGATATAGATACCCAATTCGCCGACGCCCGCACCCACATCGGCCTGGTCCCCCAGGAGTTCAATTTTCCACTGTTCGAGCCGGTGGTGGAGATCGTGGTCAATCAGGCTGGTTACTACGGCATGGAACGCAAACGCGCCTACACCCGCGCCGAAGAGGTGCTGCGGCAGCTGGGACTTTGGGACAAGCGGCGGAGCGCGGCGCGGGACCTCTCCGGTGGCATGAAACGCCGCCTGATGATCGCCCGCGCCCTGATGCACGAGCCGGAACTGTTGATCCTCGATGAGCCCACGGCGGGCGTCGATATCGAGTTGCGGCGCTCCATGTGGGAGTTCCTCCGACACATCAATGCCCAGGGCACCACCATCATCCTGACGACCCACTACCTGGAAGAGGCGGAGAGCCTGTGCCGTAACATCGCGATCATCGACCGCGGCGAGCTGGTGGAGAACACCAGCATGAAGCGGCTGCTGAATCGCCTCGATACCGAGACCTTTGTTCTGGACCTGGACCAGCCGTTGCGTAGCGCTCCAGCGCTGGAAGGTCACGTGGTACGTCTGCTGGATGAGACCACGCTGGAGGTGGAGGTCTACAAGCAGAAGGGGATCAATCAGCTGTTCGCCGAGCTGTCGCGCTCCGATATCCAGGTGCTGAGTATGCGCAGCAAGGCCAACCGCCTGGAGCAGCTCTTCGTGCACTTGATCAATGGTGGTGGGGCCGAAGGTAACGCCGCATGATGACGGTGCGCGGGAAATACGTCGCGTTCAAGACCATTGTCATCAAGGAGGTGTTGCGCTTCGCCAGGATCTGGTTGCAGACCATACTGCCGCCGGTAATCACGACCTCGCTGTACTTCGTTATCTTCGGCCATCTGATCGGGGCGCGGATCGGCGTCATGGACGGCTTCCGCTACATCGAATTCATAGTACCTGGCCTGATCATGATGGCGGTAATCACCAACTCTTATTCCAACGTGGTGTCGTCGTTCTACGGCGCCAAGTTCCAACGCAGCGTCGAGGAGCTCCTCGTCTCGCCGATGCCGAACTACGTCATCCTGCTCGGCTTCGTGACCGGTGGCGTGGCCCGTGGGTTGGTGGTGGGTATCGCGGTGAGCGCGGTATCGCTGTTCTTCAGCCACCTGCAGGTAAGTCACCCATTGGTCGCCTGCACCACGGTTATCCTGACCTCGGTTGTATTCTCGCTCGCGGGGTTCATAAACGCGGTGTTCGCCAAAAGCTTCGACGATATCTCCATCGTACCCACCTTCGTGCTGACGCCGCTCACTTATCTGGGTGGCGTGTTCTATTCAATATCGCTGCTGCCGCCGTTCTGGCAGCGGGCCTCTCTGGCGAACCCGATTCTGTATATGGTCAACACCTTCCGCTACGGTTTCCTTGGGGTCTCGGATATCGGCTTGGTGACGGCCTACAGCATCATATTGGGATTTATCGTGGCACTGTTCATAATCAGCCTGTACCTGCTGCGCCATGGCGTCGGGATCCGCAGCTAGTGTTGTTGCACTCGATCCGGAATAGATGGGACCCGATATCCATGTGGATTTCATGGCCCCGCCGGGCTTACTAATAACTCGCCGTCCACCACGGATACGTGGCGCTCGCCGCGCAACACGGAACGCAGTTCCTCACCGATCATCCGTTCGCGCCAGCCCTTCAGCAGCACGCTGTGGTCCTCGCCGGCGACCAAGCGCTCTACCTCTTTGCGGGGCGCCAAGGTAGCCGGACTCAACTGGTGCTGCTGCGCGCGAGCGCGCACCACCGCCATCAGGAGGTCCGCCAGGGCCTCGGCGGATGGCTCCAGGCGCGGTGGGTGGGGGCGGGCGGTCTCGGCGGGGCGCGGCACCTGTTGTGCGGCGGCGCGAATCCGCATAACGAGATCCGCGCCGTGGCGCTGCGCTACCCGCTCATTCAGACCCCGCAGGTGGCGCAAATCTTGCTCGGTCTGCGGCATCATGCGGGCCAAATCCAGCAGGGTCTCGTCGCGCAGCAACCAGGCACGGGGCTGGTCTTCCGCCCGCGCCGTGGACTCCCGCCAAGCCGCGAGATCCTGGAGTACTGCGAGCCGCGGGCCGCGCAGGCGGTCGGCACCGCGCACCCGGTGCCAAGCCTGCTCCGGGGGGTTCTCATATTGGCCCGGATCGCTCAGGGCAGTGAACTCGTCCGCCAGCCAGTCGAGCCGCCCGCGCCCTGCGAGATCGGTGTTCAGCCGCTGATAGAGGGGCGCGAGATAGCGCACGTCGTCCGCAGCGTAGCGCAGTTGCTCCGGTGGTAACGGACGGCGGCGCCAGTCGGCGCGGGTGTGGGACTTGCTGAGATTCACACCGAGGACCGCCGCCACCAAGGCAGCGTAGCCCACTTGGTCGGGATGGCCGAGCAGGGGCGCCGCCAACTGGGTATCGAACACCGGCGCAAAGGGGGCACCGCGCAGATGGTGGAAGATCTCCAGGTCCTGGCGGCTGGCATGGAGCACCTTGAGGATCGTGGGACGATAGAGCACGTCCAGCAGGGGTCCGAGATCGGCAAGCGCCAGCGGGTCCACACATGCGGTCAGCTGTGGTGTGGCGATCTGCACCAGGCAAAGCTGCGGAAAATAGGTCTTTTCGCGCAGAAATTCGGTATCCAAGGCCAACCATGGCTGGCCGTCGATCTGTACACAGAGCCGCTCCAGGGCGGCAGGAGTATCTACATAGAGCGTGTCAGCGGTAGCGTCCATGGGGGAGCAGCATAGCAGCAGCGGCCCGGGCTGACGAACCGGGTCCGGGGCTGGCCGGGGAGGCGATGTTGGCGTTAGCATGGGAGGGGCGCTACGGCACACAACGCGGGGAGTGCGTTCACCTATGGAACCCGTCAGCACCCTGGGAAAGGTCCTAGTGGGAGTCGGGGCGCTGTTGCTGATCCTGTGGTTCCGCCCCGGGATCAAGGCGGCGTTTGCACAGAGCCGTCAGGCCAAGGACAAGGATTGGCGAGGCGTGCTGATCCCGCTGCTGCTGGTCGCCTTGTTCGTGGTGGTACTGATCAAGCTGACCTAGTAGAGAGCGCAGCATCCGCAGCGGTCCTAAGACGGCGCTCCGGTACGGGTACGGTCAGGGCGCGGATTCCGACATGGCGGTCAGGGAAGCGGCTTCCCGGGAAAAATTGTCCGATACCCAGAACACCAAATCGCGATACAGACTGTCCTGGGGAAACCGGTAGGCCAAACGGCGGTAGGCGCGCGCGTAGGCGGCCGCCTTGCGGCGGGAGCGCTCGCGATCCAGGCGGATGACATCGGAAGCCATGGCGATCCTCTCGGGCACCGGAGCCTATCGGAAAATCGAACGCGAAACTTTAGGGCCCCCGGCTTGCCCCTATACCGGCTGTGGATATGCGCGCGATTGCGGACATCGCGTTCCCGGGTCGCGGCGTGCGGAACGCCGTCCACATGCTACGATAGCGGGGCAGTTGCGGCGATCCACGCCAACCCGCTGGGGCGACCACAAAGGTGGTCCTGGGAGAGGGTCCATGAAAGAGTTGAGCTATGACGAGCGCGTGACGGTAGCCCAGGGCATCATGCGGTTGCTGGATCGCTGGGGCGTGGGGACGGAAGACCAGCGCACCCTCCTGGGCCTGCCGGACGACACCCGGACCCGGCACCTGCGCCGGTTCCGGGACGACACCCCGTTTCCCGATGACCCGGCGATCTGGGAACGGGTCGAGCACTTGGCGGAAATCGCCGACGCCCTGCGTACCACCTACCCGCGGGACCCGGCGCCGGGCACCCCATGGATGAACAAGCCCCACCGGCGCTTCAACCAACGCACCCCCTTGAGCACCATGATCGAGGACGGTCTCAGCGGGATCACCGCGGTCCGGGCGGAGCTGGACTGCGCCTACGCCTGGAGCCAAACCGAGCCCGGGGCCTGAAGCCTCGGGTTCATGCCCTGGCATCCCGGGCATCGGCCGGACCTCATTCGGCGGCTGCGCCCGGACCCGCCGCGCCGTCGCGGCCGGCCGTGCGCAGCGTCCGGTAGCGCACCCAGGCCAGGGCGAGTAGTGTGGCCGCGCCCGCAAGGGCTAGGAATCCATAGCGACGGGCACCCTCCGTCAGCCCCGCCACGGCCCCGCCGATCCCGTATCCGAGCAGGCTGATCGTCGCCGCCCATATGGCGGTGCCGAGGATGTTCCAGGGCACGAACTGGCGTGGGCGGATCCCACTGGTGCCGATGGCGAGGGGGATTACGGTACGCAGCCCGTACAGAAACCGAAAGCCGATGCTCACCAGGATCCGATGGCGGCGCAGCCGCTCGAGTATCTGGGCGGATTTCGCTTTCCAGGCCGGTCGGCGCTCCAGGACGGCACCTCCCTTGGTCAAGCCTACGAAGTAGCACGTCTGGTCCGCGCAGAGGGTGCCACAGAACGCCGCGGTAATCACCCACGGCAGCGCCAGATACCCCTGGTGCGCCAGCACCCCACCTAGGAAGAGTATTGTTTCCCCTTCCAGAACAGTGCCCAGCAGAATCGCGACATATCCGTAGGAGGTGACCAGGGATTCGAGGGACATGGGGCCTCGCAGCTGGGGGGCTCTGGCCCCGGGCCCAATAAAGGTCCTTGGGCGGCGTGGGTCAAGTCCGGCGCTCTGGCGACAAGCGCGGGAAAACGCGAATTGGGGCCGGGGTCAACTCAAGGCGTCGGCGCGATCGGCGGGCTCCCGCGCATGGATCCGGGCGTCGAACAGGTATTCCTGCAGGCCGCTGCGTAGCAGTACTGAACGCCCGACGGCGAACTGGGGCATGAGCCGCTCCAGGTCACGCTGTGTATAGCGCGGGCACTCCCGCGTAGCGGCGCTGGCGGCGTAGCGCATCCGGCCACCCTCCCCGAGCCGAAAGCGCGCCGGCCCCATGGGCATCTGGGGCTGGGACCACACGAAGGCATGCAAGTGGGTACCCGGGCCCGTATGGCGCGCCAACTGGGCCATCAGGACCCTGAATACCGCCCGGTCCAGATAGTTCAGCAGATCCCAGCACAGGATCAGGTCGAAAGCAGTACCGTCCCGGCGAGGCAGGAGCTGCGAGACGCGGACGTCGATCGCTGCCTCATCCACCACCCCGGTGTCCGGATCGGCCGGGGGATTCCAGTCGCTCAGCGGGTCCAGCGCATCGGCGATGTGCAACCGACAGGAAAAGCGGCTGAAATAATCCACATTGGAACTGCACGCCGCCCCCAAGTCCAGGATGTCGACCTTACGCTCAGGGTCGAGGCGCGCGGCCAGGGAATCGAACAGCGGGCTGCTGGTCTCGCCTTGTGCGGCTGCGGATTCGGCGGGCGTACCGCTGGTGTGGGACGGCGACGCATTCACCCGCGGCCCACCCTGGCGCGGGTGGGCCGTCCGGATACCGCGCCCGTGGGCGGTGGGGCGCGCAGCGTCACGCCGCTTCAGGCCTGCTTGAGGTCCGGCCGGTCTTTGCGGGCCTCGGGCGTTTCGTGCGGCCGCGACTCGATGGCGTGGGCGGGGCGGTTCTGAGCTACCACGGACTCCACCGCCTTCGGATCCATCTCGATGCTCCCCTTGAACTTGGCGCCGTCCTCCAGGTTCACTCGGGGCGAGACGATGTTGCCGCGCACGTTGCCGGTCTTGCGGATGACCACCTTCTCGGTGCCGTACAGGTCACCCTGCAACTCCCCCTCCACGGTAATAGTATTGGCGAAGATGTTGGCACGAATGCGACCGTTGCCACCCACAGTGAGGTTGTTCTGCTTCAGGTTGATGGTCCCTTCCACATGCCCCTGGATAACCAGGTCCTCCTCGCCGGTAAGGTCGCCTTTTATGTGGATCGAAGGTCCGATCGTCGCCGGCCCACTACTGGTACGCGGGCCGCTGCGCGGCGCTGAGGTGGCGGGTTCCTCGATCGGAAACGTTTCCTCCGGATTTTCCTCTCCCTTCGACCACTTGTTGGCGTTGCGCTTGATCTGATTCATGTCGAACATCTCCATCCCTCCTTTGATGACCACCACGCGGGGAGCGCACGGAGCCGGCGTCCCCTTCCCGACCTATCATTAGGAACCCAATCCAAGGTGTTACGCAACGGCAGAGTATAAACCGCTGTGCCGCACAAAATGGGACCCAGGTCTCAGAGTGTAAACAGCGTCCGATCGGCACTCGGACCTTAGTGCCGCGGGGCTTGGGGATCAGCGCCAACTAATTGGCGGACCATCTCCGGCGCCATCTCCAGGCCCACGGACCACCCCGGATTCAGGGCGACCCCGAAACCACTGCCCACCTTCGCCAAGACCGCCCGGAAGTCCATGAGCAGGCCCCCGTGGTACCCGGGAAAGTCCTCAAGGAATGCGCGCGCCCGATCTGGGCTGGTGAACACCACGAGCACCTCGGTCCCTTCGTCGTCCCGCACCGTCAGCGGCTCGGGCGGCGCGTTACTCTGGAACCCGCCGATCCCGACGGAATCGCGCGCCGGCACAAACACCTGTGCACCGAGCAGGTCCTCCATAAATACGTCCGCCGGGGTGTGCCCTTCCTGGGCCGCCACCAGGGCGCGCTCCAGTTCGTTGCGCGGTTCAAAAGGCTCGTCGTGATCCATGATTTCTCCGGGCAGTGAGGCATCGAGCGGTCGCGCCCTAATGGCAACAGGCTGCGACAGTGCGCGATAGAATGCAAATAGGGCGCACGGCAGGGCGCGCCCTTGCGGGCCCGTGGTAAGCTGGCGATGCGGGATCGGCACGGTGGCCCGAATAGCGAAAACGACCGTCCCGGTCCCCACAGGAGCATGGCACATGAACAGGCTCTATTGGTGTTGGACCGCGGCGTTGCTGTTGGCGGGTTGCGCCAGCCCGGTGCCTCCCCCGATCGGCTCTCCACCGCCGGGAAGCAGCCCCACAGTGGCGCAGGTGCGAGCGGATCCCAACGGATTTTCCGGCGCACAGGTGCGCTGGGGTGGGACTATTGCCGCGGTCGAGAACGGCACGGCTCAGACCTGGATACAGGTGGTCGCGCGGCCGCTAGCGCGCGATGGGCGCCCCAGCGAAGAGGGCGATGCGAGTGCCGGACGATTCCTCGCAGAGGTCTCCGGCTTTTTGGATCCGGAAATCTATGCCAAAGGACGGCTGATCACGGTTGCGGGGCGGCTGGATCACGAGGTCACGCGCCCCATCGGGCGGTTTGAATACCATTTTCCCGTGGTAACGGTGGAGGCCTATTATCTCTGGCCCCCGCTTCCCAAGCGCGAGCGCTACGGCTACCCGCGGTATTACTACGACCCCTGGTGGTCCCCGTGGTATCCCTGGGGCCCGCCCTATTGGGGGAACTGATCCGTGTCCGCGTACCAGATTGCACGCGTTAGCGCGGCGGTCCTGGCGGCGGGGAAACGATTTCTGGTCTTCCAGGTCGGCTACCTCGAGACCATTGACTCTTCCCGGGTCAGCGGATCACCTTCCTCGGGGACTTGGGAAAGCCCCAGGAGGGTCGGGTGGGCGATGCGCCCTATCGGTATCCGGTGGTCGACGCGGTGCGGCTCTATATTGTGGTCCACGGCGCGGGCCGCGGCGGAACCCCGGATCCACCTCGGGATCGGGGTGGGTTTCCATAAGTAGGGTGGCACTTCACACTTAGAGATTCATTCAGCGCGCTCCGAACCGGGGTGTTTTGAGCCATCGGCAGATCCAAAATGTAAGGGCTGGGGTACCGAACCGACTTACCGCAACGGGGACACGCCTCCACGAGGAATGCAGGATCATGAAGACACGGGGCGACACGGAGCCTGAGTACGTCAGGCACCTGCGTGGCAGCTTCCAGGGGATCCTCCGGTGGGAGCAGCTGGATCGCTTCTGGGAGGTGCTGCGGCAACGGGCCGGCGACGGCTGGTATCTTTACGCGGTTGGGGAGACGCCGCCCACGGCCCCGGCCCCAGCCGAGACCCTGTTGAATTTCGTCGAAGAAATTACCCCAATGCTGCGCCGGGAGCATGGGGAGGATTACTGTGGGATCGTTTATGTGGACGACTTTGATGCCCCCACCTTCGTAAAGATCTACGACCCCAACAACCTGGGGGTGTCATGCGGATCGAGCGACAACCCACCTCTCCCGGGTTGGATCCTGTCGCGGCTGGTCCCCACGGACCTGCATGCCCTCCCGCCTCCGGGTGGGCGCCGGCGCTGGTGGCGACGGCTGTTCGCGCCCTGAAACGCGTGCGGCAACCCCGCTGAGGTGTCCGCCGAAGGTCTTGACAGGACCCCAGGGGGTGTTTTAAGTTAGTAAACGTTTACTTACTTATCTGGCAAAAAGCCGATTGACAGGCTTCCGCCAGCGGTCCCCTGCCCGATGCAGGCCACAACTAAATGACCCGTAAATTGTGAGGAGAGAAACGTCATGGCGGAATTCGATTCGGAACTGGACGCCCGCGGCCTGAATTGCCCATTGCCGATCCTGCGTTGCAAGAAATCGATCAACGAGCTCAAGTCCGGCCAAGTGCTTCGGGTGATTGCCACCGATCCAGGTGCGGTCAAGGACTTCGAGGCCTTCTGTAAGCAAACCGGCCACGAACTGCTGAACTCCCAGCAGAACTCCGGCGAGTTCGTGTTCCTGATTCGCAAACATTGATTCGGTCGGCCGGCGGGCGCGCCTTGCGTCCGCCGGCCCGTCCCCGAAGCGAGGGGCTGGCATGACCAAACGTCTACCGGCATCCCAACGGCGCGCCGCGATCCTCGCAGCGGCCAAGGCCTTGTTCGCCGAGAACGGCCTACATGGTGTGTCCGTCGACGCCATCGCGGAACGGCTCGGCGTCAGCCCCGCCACCCTCTACAAGCATTTCCCCTCCAAAGAGGCGCTCTACGAGGCGGTGGTCAACGCCACCGCCTGCAACCGCGAGAACTATGTGGACGCGGTGCTGCGCGGACCTTCAGATTTCGCCAGCGTGTTGCGGCGCATTGCCCGCACCTTCGTGGACAGCGTCGCCGACGATCCTGACTTCCTGCGCATGGAAATGCACGCCGTGCTCGAGAACAATCCGTTCGCCGAGAGCTTCTTCGAGAATCGCTGGAAACACTTCGCCGATTATATCGATCTCGGGATACGCGAACTCGCGCCCCTGGGCCAGGCGGCGGCGGTGGACGTGCCCAGCGCGAGCCTGATGTTCCAGGGCATGTTGCGCGAGGCCCTGTACGCCAAGTGTATCTATGATTCCGAGCGCTACCGGGATGTGCCCCTGCATCAATTGGTGGACCGCTGCATCGATCTGTTTCTGCGCGCCATCGGCTATCGGGAGCGGCGCCTGGAAGGGGCGGCCTGAAAGTAGCGTAGTGTTTTACGCTTGACAGTGGTCATCCGGGGCCGGGGTCCCGCGGGGTATCTGCACGCCGGCCCGCATCGGGCGGCGGCGTCCAATCCCGCACATGTAGATCGCGCTGCGGGAACGGGATCTCCACGCCGTGTTTGCGGAATTCCTCATCGATGGAGAAATTGATGTCGCTAATCACCGCGAGGCGCCGGTCGATGTCACGGATAAAGCACCGCAACTCGAAGTTCAGCGAGCTGTCGCCGAACGCCAGGAACAGTACGATGGGATCCGGCACCGCGCCCCCCGAAAGCACGTGTGGATGAGCGCTGGCCACCTCCAGCAGGAGCTGCTTCACCAGTGCCGTGTCGCTACCATAGGCAACACCGATCGGAACCCGGATGCGCCCCCATGGATCACGCAACATCCAGTTGGTCACCTTTCCGGAGATGAGGTCCGAGTTGGGCACGATCACATCCGCCCAATCGAACGTCTGTATGATCGTGGAACGGATGCTGATGCGCTTGACGTGCCCCTCCACCTCGCCGACCACGATCCAGTCCCCGGTCTTGATCGGCCGTTCAAACAACAGGATGATGCCGGAGACGAAATTGTTGACAATGTTCTGCAGCCCAAAGCCGATTCCCACCGAAAGCGCGCCGGCGACGATCGCCAGACTGGTCAGGTTTACCCCGGCAATGGACAGCGCCGCCAACAAGCCAATCGCCACGGTCAGATAACCGGTCATGGTTACCATGGCCTCGCGGGCACCGCGCTCCATGCGCGCGCTCTGTAGCCATTGGCGTGACAGGCGCCTGCGTAGCCAGCGGGACGTTCCGAGCAGCAGCGCGAATACTACCGCCGCCATCAGCACCCGTGCCGGCACGATCCGCAGCGAACCTATTGGCACCGCGGTATTGACCAGACCGATAACGGCGAGGAACCCCGCGTCCGACAGGGTCCATATCCGCAGTACCGTGGCGGCGAATCCGAACCATAGGGCCAAACCCATCAACACCCGTAACCAGCCCAGGCCGGGGACCAGCTCGTCGTGCTTGAGGTCCATGAGGCCGCGCACACGGCGTTGCCAGCCGTGGCGGCCGTGGTCGAATCCATCCAGGGCATCGAACAGCAGGCGCTGCGCCAGCAGCGTGAACCCGAGCGCAAGTCCGGTCCCAAGCAACCCCCGCAACATCAGCACGGACAGGTTGCGGTAGCCCAGCCATTCGGCGCCCAGTGCCGCACCCAGCACCAGCGTCACCAGCACCCGCGGCACCACCGTGTGGGCGAACCGGGGCAACTGTCCCAGCAGCCAGATGATCCACACCACATTCAGTACCAGCACCGCGGCATAGATCGCGCGCGCCAGCTCCAGAGCGGGGAGTGGCAGGCTTCTGGAAAGCACAGTGGTAAAGACCAGGAGGCCGACCACCAGCAGCCCCACCAGCACCCGAAGCCGCCGCGCCAGGGCATGGGCCAGATCCGGGGCGAGGGGCAGATAGGGCGGTGCGGGCGGGCAGGGGGCGAGGAACAAGCGTATCCCGGCCAGTAATGCGACATAGAAAAATGCGCCGTAGGCCAGGACCGCAATGAACGGGTCCGGTTCCACGTCACCCAATTCCGCCCACAGGAACGCCGCCGCCGCGCCGGTCACCAGGAGCCGCGTGGCGTAGCGGGCGGATACCGAGAGCAGCGCGCAGTTGAAGCGCGCGCCGAAGCTGGCCGGCGCCGGCTCCCGGGCCGCGCGCGGCAACAGCCATCGGCGCGCGAACCACGCGGCGATGGCGGCCGCGAGCAAGGTGGCGGCCAACTCCAGCCAGTCCGACAGAGCAAGGAGGGCGAACCCGCTATGGGCACGGAGAAAAGCGCGCGTGGAAGACCACCACGCGGTCGGCTGCGCCCAGTTCTCCCTGATGAGCGCAATGATCGACGGGCCGCGGGTCAGCAGGTGCTGCGCGAGGCGTTGCTTCTGGCGCCGACCGATCTCGGTGAGGACCTCCTGACTGTCGAGCAGCAGCAAACGGCAGGTGGCGCCACCCTGCTCCGTATCGATCTTTTCCTGCTCCAGACCGCTACGTCTATGGCCAACGGCAGGCGCCTCCCCTGGGGTGGGCGGACCCAGGGTATCCAGATCTTTTTGAATCTGGTCCGCCTGCTTGGCGGCATCCGCGACGCATTGGTTTGCTGTCGTCTGAACCTGAGTGGCATGATCCAGAAGGGTACGCAGCTCCTGGCCTGACAACACGCGGCGGTCCAGGGAACGTTGCACGACCCGCAGCTCGCGCTGAAGGTGGTCCAACGCCGAAGTATTATAGGGAGCACCTTGGGCCAGCGCCGCGCCACCGAGGGCAAAGAACGCGAGCAGCAGTCCAAAGCACCCCCCGGCTCCAAACCAACTCCATCCGGTGGCGCGTGGAATCGGCTTGTGCATTTCACACCGCATCGGTGCCGGACTCTCGGACCACGGGGAGGTCGGTGCACAGCAGGGCGTTGGGGATGGAGATCCGGGGCCCGCCTCCCCGCAAGGTGATATAGCGCAGGACGAGGGCAGCCACGCAACCTGCGACTCCCGCCACGGTGATCTGGCGCGCGCGCCGCAACGCATGGTAGACGAGGATTAGGGCGCCCGCGAGCGGATTGGACCAGGCGTGCCTCAGGGCCACATCCAGGGCGGATCCGGTACGCACGCGACCCGCGACCCGGGCGCGGACGGCGCCGAGCACCAGCGACAACATATGGTTCAAGGGGGTGGCGCGATTACTCCACATGGGCTTGATGATAGCCGTTTCCGGAGCCCCAGCGTGAGTGGGCCGGGGACCGGTTATTTGCCGATGCAGAAGCTGGCAAATATTCGGCCCAACAAGTCCTCCGTGGTAACTGCGCCGGTGATCTCTCCAAGGGCCCGCTGGGCGTGACGCAGATCCTCGGCCAAAAGCTCCGGCGCTCCCTGGGCCTGCAGCTGCCGGCGCCCCTGGGTCAGGTGCAGTTGGGCCCGATCCAAGGCGTCCAGATGGCGCCGCCGCGCCACGAAGGCGCTGGCCCCTTCCTCCAGGCCTGCCGCGCGCCGCAGATGGGCACGCAGGACGTCCACCCCGGCGCCGGTATGGGCGGACAACCAGAGCTGGGTCCGGCCCTCCTGCTCCCCCTGGCCTGGCGGGTGCCCACTCAAGTCGATCTTATTGCGGATCACGGTGAGCGCCACATCAGTGGGCAACTTCGCCAGCAGGGGTTGATCCTCGGCGCCCAGGGCGGCGCGGTCATCCACCACCAGCAGTATGCGATCCGCGTGCCCGATCTCCTCCCACGCCCGGCGCACCCCCTCCCGCTCCACCGCATCCCCGGTATCGCGCAGGCCCGCGGTGTCCACCAAATGCAGGGGCATGCCATCCAGATCCACCACTTCCCGCAGTACGTCGCGGGTGGTGCCGGGAACGTCCGTGACGATGGCCGCCGCGCGGCCCACCAACCGGTTCAACAGGGTGGACTTGCCCACGTTGGGACGGCCAACGATCGCGATCCGCAGTCCCTCGTGCAGCAAAAATCCCTGGCGGGCGGGGCCCTGGACGCCAAGCAGCCGCGCCGACAAGGCCTCGAGCCGTTCGTCCACCTGGCCGCGCGCGAGAAAATCGATGTCCTCTTCGGGGAAGTCGATCGCACCTTCCACGTAGGCACGCAACTCCGCCACGGCCTCCACCAGTTCGCAGACTTGGGTTGAGAACACGCCCTCAAGGGAACGCAGCGCGGCGCGCGCCGCCTGACCCGTGGCGCTGGCGATCAGGTCCGCCACCGCCTCCGCCTGGACCAGATCCAGCTTCCCGTTCAGAAACGCGCGGCGCGAGAACTCCCCGGGGCCGGCGAGCCGGGCGCCCAGTCCGCAGACCCGACGCAGTAACGAGTCCAGGACCACCGGCGCGCCATGGGCGTGCAGCTCCAGGACGTCTTCTCCCGTGAAGGAATTGGGCGTGGGGAAGAACAGGGCGAGGCCGTGGTCGAGGGTGGTGCCGTCCACGTCACGGAACCGGCGGTAGCAAGCCATCCGTGGAGCGGGCAGAAAACCGAGGAGTGCGCGTGCGATGGAGGCCGCTGCGGGACCCGAAACGCGCACGATACCGACGCCGCCGCGCCCCGGCGGGGTGGCCAGCGCCGTAATGGTGTCCTGATCGACGTCGTTCATGGGCGCGGCCCGCCCACCGCCGCGGGACGGCTACTTGGCCGCTTTCTCCACCCGCCTGGTGATCACCCATTGCTGGGTGATGGAAAGCATGTTGTTCACCAGCCAGTAGAGTACCAGCCCGGCGGGAAAGAATGCGAAGAATACGGAGAACATCAGCGGCATGATCATCATGATCTTCTGCTGCATCGGATCCAGCGGCGAAGGATTCAGCCGTTGCTGGACCAGCATGGTGATGCCGTTGAGGATCGGCAGCACGAAATATGGATCGGGCGCCGACAGGTCATGTATCCACAACACGAAGGGCGCTTGGCGCAGCTCCATGCTATTCAGGAGCACCCAGTAGAGGGCGATGAACACCGGAATCTGTACCACGATGGGAAGGCAGCCTCCCAGAGGGTTGATCTTCTCCTCCTTGTAGATGTCCATCATGGCCTGGTTGAGCCGCTGGCGATCGTCCCCGTAGCGCTCCTTCAGGGCCTTCAGACGCGGCGCCAAACGGCGCATGTTCGCCATCGAGCGGTAGCTGGTTTCGGAAAGTTTATAGAACGCCAGCTTGATGAGCACCGTGAGGATCACGATGGCCCAGCCCCAATTCCCGATCACCCCATGGATCCACCGCAGCATGGCGAAAATGGGCTTCGCAAGTATCGTGAGGTATCCGTAGTCGACGGTCAGTTCCAGCCCTGGAGCCACGCCAGTGAGACGACCCTGGAGCTTGGGACCTACATAGAGACGGGCGCTGACGCGGGTGGTCTGTCCCGCGGCCACCTGGAGTTCGGAACCGATCGTCCCGATGACGTAGCGCCCACCCTCTAGGGCCTTGGTGTAGAAACGTTCCCGGGTCCTGGACGGTGGCAACCAAGCGACCAGGAAATAGTGCTGGTCCATCCCGAGCCATCCCCCGGTCACGGCACGGTTCAGGTTCTTCTTGGACATCTCCTTGTAGGGGATCTTCTGATATTTCTCCTCAGGGCTGTACATCACCCCGCCGCCCACGTAATTGTGGACCAACATGGAGCTGGTAGTCGCGGGTGGCTCGCGCATCAACTGTTCATAGGGGCGCGCCTTCCAGGGACGTGGCCCCGCGTTGTGTACGATCTCCTGGAGATGCACCACATAGCTGTTGCGGTGGAAGGTGTAGATCTTGTCCACCGTGACGCCGTGGCCCGAGTCCCAGCGCAGATGCACCTGAAGCTGTTGGGCCCCGGGCGCCAAGCGGTAATCGGTACGCTCCGCCGTGAATTGGGCATGGTGGGTAGGCGCCTCGTCATCCGCTCCCAGCAGGCCGGATTGCGCCAGGAACTGCTTGCCGGCTTGGTCGTCCAGCAGAACCACCGGCTGGCGGGGCCCGTGCTCGGATGCCGCGAACTCCGGCAGCGCCGCCCGCTGCAGGCTACCGCCGGTGGTGCTGATCACCACGTCCAGGACATCGGTGTGTACGTGTAGCAGCTGCCCCTTGGGTGCGTTGGATCCGGCGGGGGCGGGGGCCGGCGCGGCGCCCGGGGTAGCGGCAGGGCCGGCTGTCGGCAGATCGGAAGGTAGCGGCGGGGCGGTAGGGGCGCTACCTTGCACCACCGACGCCGGGGGAACGGGGTGTTCCCCGTAGTCCTTCATCCACGCCTGCCACATCAGCAGGAGCACAAAGGACAAGGCGATGAATAATAGCAGTCGCTGATTATCCATGGGGGTGGCGCCGTTCCGCCTCCGGTACCGGATCGAAACCGCCCGCGTGCCAGGGGTGGCAGCGCAACAACCGGCGTGCGGCCATGGTGCAGCCGGTACCTACACCGTGGCGCTGGATCGCATCCATGGCGTACTCGGAGCAGGTCGGGGTAAACCGGCAATGCATGCCGATATACGGGCTGAGCGCGTATCGGTAGGCCCGCAGCAGGGCGATCAGCAGTCTTTGCATCGTTCGATCAAGGCCGTCCAGTGTTGTTCCAGGGTATTACGCACTGCGTCGTTACACATTTGCGCAACCCCGCTGCGCCCCAGCACCACGACGTCCACGGCGCCGAGGCGATGTTGATGGTGGCGGAAGCTCTCCCGCACCAGCCGCTTGATACGGTTTCGGGTGACCGAGGTGCCGGCAGACTTGCGGGAGATGGCCAAGCCCAGGCGAGCGTAACCGAAGTCGTTCCGCCTGGCGAGAGTTGTTAACCCGCCATGGCTGAACCGGAGTGGCCGGTCGAAGACGCGCTGGAACTCTTCCTCGCGGGTCAGTCGGACGTGTAGGCTAAAACGTCTCCGGCCCGCGCCCAAGGGATCCGCCGTCAGGCCGACAGGCGCGCGCGCCCCTTTGCACGCCGGGCCTTCAGCACCCGCCGACCGTTCTTGGTGCGCATGCGCGCACGGAAGCCGTGCGTGCGACTGCGCCGTATGTTACTGGGCTGGAAGGTTCTTTTCATAGCGGGACCTGTGGTGTCTTTCGCTGTCGTTTAGATTTACTGGAAAAACAGCAGTTTAGTCTGAGGGTTCCGGCGCTGTCAATAGCGTCGCCACAGACATTTCCGGTGTGGATCGACGCGCGGGTGCGGGGTAGACTGTGTGGCCTCCCGCACTGCCATCCGGCACCTGCTCGATAACGATAACGTGAGGGCCCGCCCCTGTGGTCGGTTCATTGTGGCAAAGTTGTCTCCATCGTCTCGAGGGAGAGTTGTCCGAGCAGCAGTTCAACACGTGGATCCGGCCACTGCACGCGGTGGAGGAGGACAACGCGCTGCACCTGTTGGCCCCGAATCGCTTCGTGCTCGATTGGGTTCGTGAGCACTATTTCGAACAGATCACGGAAGTCGTGTCGCATCATGGGAGCGGCCACCCTCCGCGGGTGTTGTTGGAAATCGGCAGCACCCGCCGCAGCGCACCGGTGGCAGCGGCGCGGGTGGCACAAGGGGAACGCTACAGCACCGGGCAGGAGGTAGTGCGCAGCAGCTACCTGAACCCGCAGTTCGTCTTCGACAGCTTCGTGGAAGGCAAGTCCAATCAGTTGGCGCGGGCCGCATCTCAACAGGTGGCTGACAATTCCGGGCGGGCATACAACCCGTTATTTATCTATGGGGGAGTTGGTCTGGGTAAGACCCATCTTATGCATGCGGTGGGCAACCGCATGTTGCAGGCCAATCCCTCCGCACGGGTGGTCTATCTGCACTCGGAACGCTTCGTCGGGGATATGATCAAGGCGCTCCAGCACAACACCATCAATGAGTTCAAGCGCTTCTACCGCTCGGTGGATGCACTGCTGATCGATGATATCCAGTTCTTCGCGGGCAAGGAGCATTCCCAGGAGGAGTTTTTCCACACCTTCAATGCATTACTGGAAAATCAGCAGCAAGTGATCGTCACTTGTGACCGATATCCAAAGGAAGTCAAGGGCTTGGAGGAGCGTCTCCGGTCTCGGTTCGGATGGGGACTGACGGTCGCCATCGAGCCGCCGGAGCTGGAGACCCGGGTCGCGATCTTGATCAGCAAGGCTCAGCAGTTTCAGCTGGAGTTACCCCATGAAGTGGCGTTCTTCATCGCCAAGCGGATCCGCTCCAATGTTCGCGAGCTGGAGGGTGCCCTGCGCCGGGTGGTTGCCAACGCGCGGTTCGTAGGAACACCCATCACTCCGGAATTTGCCAAAGAATCCCTGCGCGACCTGCTGTCGCTCCATGACAAGCTGGTTTCCATGGACAACATTCAGAAGACCGTCGCGGAATACTACAAGATCCGGGTGGCGGATCTGCTGTCCAAACGCCGAACCCGCTCCATTACCCGGCCCCGGCAATTGGCCATGGCGCTGGCGAAGGAGTTGACGAATCATAGCCTCCCAGAAATTGGGGACAGTTTTGGCGGCCGTGACCATACTACCGTGTTACATGCCTGCCGGAAGATGATCGAGCTGCGCGACTCCGATGAGCGAATCAAGGAGGACTATAACAACCTGTTCAGAACCCTGAGCAATTGATGTGGGTAACCTGTGGATTCCTGGGTGGGTAAAAAGTTATCCCAGGTTGTACACCGGATGCCCACTTCCCGCACACCGGGTTTCGGGTCGTAGATAGTCCTGAACAGCATTGAAAGTTCAGATAAAACCCAAGTTATACCCAAAGCAGACGGATGCTTATTACTACTATCAACCCAAAGATTTTATAAAACAATATTTATAGAGGCTGGTCATGGAATTTACCCTACAGCGTGAGCAAATCCTAAAGCCCCTGCAAGCTGTAGCAGGTGTGGTGGAGCGGCGCCAGACCTTGCCAATCTTGTCCAATTTATTGATTCAATGTAAAAAAGAAAAAATAACCCTAACCGGGACCGACCTGGAGGTACAGTTGGTCGGAGAGATCCCGGTGGCGGTAAAAGACCCTGCGGACATCACGGTCCCGGCGCGCAAGTTTGTAGACATCTGCCGGACCCTCCCGGAACAATCAGAACTGAAGATAAGTGTCACGGGGGAGCGGATCACGGTCCGTGCCGGCAAGAGCCGCTTCACCTTGGCAACCTTACCGGCAGATGACTTCCCCATTGTAGCGATGGGGAAGGATGCCGTAGGGTTCCACCTGTCCCAAAGGCAGTTCCGGGAATTGATCACGCGCACGCACTTCGCCATGGCGCTGCAGGATGTACGGTATTATTTGAATGGTCTCCTGCTGGAGCTGGAGAACGGTGTCCTTCGGGCGGTAGCCACGGACGGACACCGACTGGCTATCGGTGAGGTAGCTGCCGACGTCCAGGTGCCCGGTCCACGCCAGCTCATCATTCCACGTAAGGGGGTACAGGAACTGCTACGGATGTTGGGGGACCAGGATACCCCGGTTCAGCTAGCTGTGAGCGCCAACCACGTGGAGGTGCGGCTGAACGAACTGTGCTTTACGTCCAAGCTCATCGACGGCAGGTTCCCAGAGTACCAGCGGGTGATTCCGAGGCGGGGGGACAAGGTGATGGAGGCGGATCGGGAACTGTTGCGTCAGGCATTGACCCGCACATCGATCCTTTCCAACGAGAAATACCGGGGGGTGCGTTTGCACCTTACGAAAGGGAATTTACGGGTTCAGGCCCATAACCCGGAGCAGGAGGAGGCCGAGGAAGAGCTGGAGGTGAAATATCAGGGGGAAACGCTGGAGATCGGGTTTAATGTTACCTATTTGGTGGATGCGCTTTCGGCGATCGAGACCGAGCGTGTGCAGGTGGAGCTGACGGATGGCAACAGTAGCGCCTTGATTCAGGCGGTAGGACAGGACCAGTACCGGTATGTGGTTATGCCCATGAGGTTGTAACGGTACCCGCTGACCCTGGTTGTTCCACGTGAAACATTCCTGCCAGCGAACCGTCCAGCCCTTCCTCTCCACCCAGGGATGTGATTCTTAAGAACGGCCGTTCGCCCATCGCGGCGTATCCGCGTCGCTGAAGAAGTAGCGACCAGTACCGACGCCGGAGCGGCCGTTCGACCTGAAGGTGATACCAGCGGGCATGTTTCACGTGAAACCATTTAGGAAAGGCTTAGTGCTATACTCGCGATGTCCTCGGACCCAGGAATTTCCATGACTGCAAGCCCGCGCTACGACTCCTCTAATATCAAAGTCTTGAAAGGTCTGGATGCCGTTCGTAAGCGGCCCGGAATGTACATTGGTGACACCGACGACGGGACAGGCCTCCACCATCTGGTTTTCGAGGTGGTTGACAACTCCATCGACGAGGCCCTGGCCGGCTACTGTTCTGAGGTCAGCGTGGTGGTCCACAGCGACGAGTCGGTCACCGTGGTGGACAATGGAAGGGGCATCCCCGTAGATCTGCATCCGGAAGAGGGGCGTTCCGCTGCGGAGGTCATCATGACCGTGCTCCACGCGGGCGGTAAGTTCGACGACCACTCATATAAGGTGTCCGGCGGGCTTCATGGCGTCGGGGTCTCTGTTGTGAACGCACTGTCCGAGCTTCTGCAGCTTACCATCCGCCGGGACGGCAAGGTTTGGCAGCAGGAATACCGTATGGGGGTCCCCCAAGCACCCCTGCGACCCATCGGTGACAGCGATCAGACTGGCACCGAGGTCAGCTTCAAGCCGGCCTCGAACATCTTTACCAATATCGAATTCCATTACGACATCCTATCCAAACGCCTGCGGGAGTTATCATTCCTGAATTCCGGTGTACGGATCCGCTTGACGGACGAACGTAGCGATAAGACGGACCTGTTTGAGTACCAAGGCGGGATCCGGGCCTTTGTGGAGCACCTCAACCGAAACAAAACCCCCTTACACACGAATGTTTTTTATTTCAGCGCTGAGCGCGATCTGCTCGTGGTGGAATTGGCCATGCAGTGGAACGATTCCTACCAGGAGAACATCTTCTGTTTCACCAACAATATCCCCCAACGGGACGGCGGAACCCACTTGGCCGGGTTGCGCGCGGGCCTGACCCGTACCCTGAATCAGTATATGGAGCAGGAAGGGGTCGCGAAGAAGGCCAAGGTAGTGGTAAGCGGAGACGATGTGCGCGAGGGATTGACCGCAGTCCTGTCAGTCAAGGTGCCGGACCCGAAATTCTCCTCCCAAACTAAGGACAAGCTGGTGTCATCCGAGGTGCGTGCCGTGGTGGAGGCAGCAGTGGCGGAAAAACTACGGGAATATCTACTGGAAAATCCCGCGGACGCCAAGGCCATCACGGGCAAAATCGTCGACGCCGCCCGGGCGCGGGAGGCGGCGCGCCGGGCTCGGGACATGACCCGGCGCAAAGGAGCCTTGGACATGGCCGGCCTTCCCGGCAAGCTGGCGGACTGTCAAGAGCGGGATCCCTCCCAGTCGGAATTATTCCTGGTAGAGGGAGACTCCGCCGGTGGCTCCGCGAAGCAGGGTCGGGATCGGCGCTTTCAGGCCATCCTGCCGTTGAAGGGCAAGATCCTGAACGTTGAAAAAGCAAGATTTGACAAGATGTTATCGTCAACTGAGGTAGCCACCCTGATTACCGCCCTGGGGTGTGGTATCGGGAAGGAAGAATTCAACCCGGATAAGCTTCGTTACCACCGGATCATCATCATGACCGATGCGGATGTGGACGGCTCCCACATCCGCACCCTGTTGCTGACCCTGTTCTACCGGCAGATGCCGGTATTGGTGGAACGCGGCCACGTATATATCGCCCAGCCGCCCCTCTACAAGGTCAAAAAAGGCAAGCAGGAACACTACGTGAAGGACGACCTGGCACTGACGGAATATTTGCTTCAGGTGGCCCTGGATGGTGCCGGCTTGCACGTAAACGCCGCTGCGCCCCCCATTGCCGGGGCTGCACTGGAGGGATTAGCCCGGGACTATACCGCGGTAATGGCAGCTATCGGCCGGTTGTCGCGGCGCCACGACCCAAGGGTGCTGGAGACCATCGTGTACATGCCCGCCCTAGCAAAGGAGGCGGTGTTGGATCGTAGCCAGATGACCGTATGGCTCCAGGAACTGGAGGGTAGGCTCAACGCAGGGCTGGTGGCTGGGGTCCGCTATGAACTGATTCTGGAGCCGGCGGAAGAGGGGGCGCGTGCGCAGGTTCGGGTCCGGCGCCGGACCCACGGGATCGCGACCGAACACCTCCTCCCCACAGAATTTTTTGACTCCGCAGAGTACCGAACCATGGCCGATCTGGGGCGGAAGCTGGACGGACTTCTGGGTGAAGGCGCGTTTATCCAGCGTGGCGAGCGCCGCGAGTCCGTGAGCCATTTCCGGAAGGCCATGGACTGGTTGATGGAGGAGGCCAAGCGCGGCCAGCAGATCCAGCGTTACAAGGGCCTGGGAGAAATGAATCCCGAACAGCTTTGGGAGACCACCATGGATCCGGATAGCCGGCGCCTGCTGCAGGTGAAAATCGAGGACGTAGTCGGCACCGACGAGATCTTCACCACCCTGATGGGGGATCACGTGGAACCGCGCAGGGAGTTCATAGAACGCAACGCCCTGTACGTCACGAACCTGGACGTATAATTATAACTTATTGTTTATAAATTATTTAATTCGTTTGACGCCGCGGGTAGAATGGTTGGGGCCAATGCCGGATACGCAGGGCTGATCCGGGCCATGGTGTCCTCGATCCACGTTTCCACCCTCCGTAAAATTTCCTCCGGCGCCAAACCCTGCGTCTCGATCGGCTCGCCGACCACCACCTGGATGATCCCCGCTCGCTTGCGGAAGCTGCGGCGTGGCCAGAAGTCCCCGGCGTTGTGGGCCACTGGCACGACCGGGTAACCGGATCGGGCCGCCAGTACCGCCCCACCAAGCCGATACCGACCCTTCCGCCCCGGAGCGACCCGGGTGCCCTCCGGAAAGACCACCAGCCAGCGCCCCTGTTGCAGGCGTGCACGCCCCTGCTCGACGAGTTGTTCCACGGCCCGCCGGCCGGCCTTTCGATTGATGGCGACGGGATCCAGCAGCGCCAGGGCCCACCCCAGGAACGGGGTCCACAGCAGCTCCCGCTTGAGTACCCAGGTCTGTTCCGGGAACACCCGCTGGAGCGCCATGGTTTCCCAGGCAGACTGGTGCTTGGCCATTACGATGGCCGGACCGGCGGGGATGCGCTCGGCGCCCTCCACCCGGTAATGCAGCCCACAGCTTACGCCGAGCCACCACAGCGTGAAGCGGGTCCATAGGGTAATGAACCGATATCGCCGAGAGACCGGGAGCGGAAAGGTGAACAGGCTTAGCACCGCCCATACCGGGGTGCTGATCAAACTAACCGCCGCGTAGGCGGCGGACCGCACCCACTCCATCATCGCGCGGTGGCCAGCCCGGTTAATCATCGGCGCCGGCAGATTCTGCCGCCGCGCTTTTGAGGTGGGCGTCGACGAACGCTGCCAAATCGGTGAATACCGGCGTCGACGGCGGAACAGCGCCGGAAGCAAGGGCCGCCGCCCCTTTGCCGGTGCGTACCAGTACCGACTGTGCGCCCACGGTAGCGGCCGCCTCCAGGTCGCGCACGGAATCTCCCACGGCGGGCACACCGGACAGCGAGACACCTAGGCGCCGGGCGATCTCCTCCAACAGACCGGGCCGCGGCTTGCGACAGCGGCAATCGTCCTCGGGACCATGGGGACAAAAGAAAACACCGTCGATGCCGCCACCCATCTCCGCCAGTTCGCGATGCAGCCGGGCGTGTATGTCCATCAGGGTGTCGATGTCGAACAGACCGCGGGCGATCCCCGCCTGGTTGGTGGCGACCACTACCCGGTAGCCGGCTCGGTTGAGCCGTGCGATGGCCTCCAGACTGCCGGGGATCGGCACCCATTCATCGGGCGACTTGATGTAGGCGTCCGAGTCGTGATTGATCACGCCGTCCCGGTCAAGGATGATCATTTTCACGATAACGCTCCCCGGGCCGGGCTCATGGGTCGCGGAATTCCGAGACGCGCACGCGTCCGTTGATCATGCGCGCCTCACGATGCATCAGCCGTTCCATCTTTTCCCAGAACGCTTGCCGAAGATCAAACGGCGCCGAGATCGCGGTTCCGAGCAACAGGATGAACAAATCCGCGCACTCCTCGGCGAGGTGCGCTCGATCCTTGCCTTTGGTTACGCAGGCGGAGATCTCGCCCAATTCCTCCGCCATCAGGGCCACCCGGTAAGCCAGCTCCTCGCCACCAGTGTCCCGAAAGTGGTGTTTGTCGTGGAACCGCTGCACGGCTTCGAGCATTGCCGCGTAAGAGTCGCTCGGATCCATGGCCATACTCCCCGGTGGTTTGCTTTGGCCCGCAGGACTCAGTATACGGGGGCGCGATTCGGCGCGCGAATCACCCTGGGAGCCGCGAGATGTCCGCGATGCGCAGGAATAGCGCGCTGATGGTGTGCAACAGCGCAAGCCGGTTCGCACGCAGCGCGGGGTCCTCGTCCATTACCATTACCGCGTCGAAAAACCGATCCACCGGTTCCTTGAGTCCCGCCAGGCTGGTCAGGGCCCGCGCATAGTCTCCACGGCCGATGTCCGGTTCCACCGCGACCGACAGCGTCTTCACCGTCCGGTGCAGATCGTCCTCCTGCGTGGCGACGATCCGTCCCGAATCCACCGAGGCGCTTGCGGTGTAACCCGCCTGCCGCAGGATATTGCGAATACGTTTGTTGGCGGCGGCAAGGCTCGCGGCTTCCGGCAGCCGCAGAAAGTGCGTCACCCCGCGCACCCGCCGGTCGAAATCCCGTGGCCGCGTCGGTCGGCATGCCAGCACCGCTTCGAACACCTCGGCCGTGACACCTTGCTCGAGGTAGTAGGCGCGCAGCCGCTCCAGCATGAATTCGAACACCTCCGGCGCCACCGCGCCGCCCACCGTGCTGCCGTAGCCCGCCGCTGCTTGATCCAGAAGCTCAACCAGATCCAGGTCCAGGTGCCGCTCGATGAGCAGGCGCAATATACCCACGGCGGCCCGGCGCAGGGCGAAGGGATCCTTGTCGCCGGTGGGCCGTTGCCCGATAGCGAAGATCCCAACCAGTGTATCCAGCCGGTCACTCAGCGCGAGGGTTTGGCCCACTGGGCTCGCGGGCAGGGCATCGCCGGCGTGGCGTGGCATGTACTGCTCATCGATGGCCCGTGCCACCGCTTCCGGCTCCCCGTCTTCGATGGCATAGTAGCGGCCCATGGTTCCCTGCAATTCGGGAAATTCCCCGACCATCTGGGTGACCAGATCACATTTGGCCAGCGCCGCGGCGCGTGCCGCTTCTCCGGGGTCGGCATCCAGACGCGGCGCGATGGCCGCCGCCAGTGCCGCCACCCGCTCGCTCTTGTCGTAGAGGGATCCGAGCTTGTGTTGGAATACCACCGTGCGCAGCGGTTCACGTCGCGCCTGCAGGCTGCGCTTGCGGTCCTGGGCCCAGAAGAACTCCGCATCGGCCAGCCGCGGGCGGATGACCCGCTGATTGCCTGCCACCACCTGTGCCGGATCCCGGCTCTGCAGATTGCTGATGGCTACGAACCGGGGTAGCAGGCCCCCGGCGGGATCTTCCACGGGGAAATATTTCTGGTGTACCTGCATGGTGGAGATCAGCACCTCCTGGGGCAGCGCCAGGAAGCGCGGGTCAAAACTACCTACCAGGGCCACTGGCCATTCCACCAGGGCGGTAACCTCGTCCAAAAGTCCTTCATCCAGCAGCGCGCGACCACCGGCTTGTGCCGCCACACGCGTTGCCTGATCGCGGATGGTCGCGCGGCGCACCGCAAAGTCCGGCTGAACGAAGCCCTCCGCCGCCAGCCGTGCCGGGTAATCGGCGGGCTGCGTCAGGGTTAGGGGCTGCGGGTGATGGAACCGATGTCCCTGCGTGGTGCGACCGGTGCGCACCCCCAGCACATCGGCGTCGATGATGTCTGTGCCGAACAGCAGTACCGCCCAGCGCACCGGCCGCGCGAACGTCGCATCCCCCGACCCCCAACGCATGCGCTTGGGAACCGGCAGAGTGTCCAAGACTCGGCGCAGCAGATCCGGGACGAGGGCGGTGGTGGTTAGGCCCGGTTCCGCGCGGCGAAACACCAACCACGCACCCTTGTCCGTCTCCAACCGTTCCAGGGTCTCCACTGCCACGCCGCAGGAGCGCGCGAAGCCCAACGCGGCTGCGGTTGCGTTCCCATCCTGATCGAAGGCGGTGTTCAGGGCGGGCCCGCGCCGTTCCGCCAGGCGTTCCGGCTGTTTGATGCCCAGGTCCTCGATCCAGACCGCCAGGCGGCGCGGGGTCGCGTAGGGATGCACTACGCCATGGTCCAGCCCGGCGTCCGCAAGGCCAGCGCACAGGCCTGTCGCGAGCGATTCGGATAGCGCGACCAGCGCGCGCGGCGGGAGTTCCTCGGTCCCGATTTCTACCAGCAGATCCCGGTATTCAGTCATGGCCGGGCCCCGTAGCGGCGCGGCTCAACGGAAACCCAAGCGCTTTGCGCCGCTCGAAGTAGCGCTCCGCGACGGCGCGCGCCAGCGCCCGCACGCGCAGCATGTAACGCTGGCGCTCGGTGACCGAGATGGCGTTCCGCGCATCGAGCAGATTGAAGAGATGGGAGGCCTTCAGCACCAGTTCATAAGCAGGCAGTGGCAGGTCCAACTCCGTGAGACGCCGGCTCTGGGCTTCACAGTCCTCGAACCACTGGAACAGCGTATCCACGTCCGCCTGCTCGAAGTTGTAGGCGGACATCTCCACTTCGTTCTGATGGAACACGTCCCGATAGGTGACGCGCCCCAGGGGCCCGTCGGTCCAGGTTAGATCGAACAGGCTCTCCACGTCCTGCAGGTACATGGCGATGCGCTCCAGTCCGTAGGTGATCTCGCCCATCACCGGCGCGCAGTCCAGACCGCCCACCTGCTGGAAATAAGTGAACTGCGTGACCTCCATGCCGTTGAGCCACACCTCCCAGCCGAGGCCCCATGCGCCCAGAGTGGGGGATTCCCAATTGTCCTCCACGAAGCGGATGTCGTGGATCCGCGCGTCAATCCCCAGCGCAGCCAGGGATCCCAGGTAGAGGTCCTGCATCGCGGGGGGGGACGGTTTCAGCACCACCTGGAACTGATAGTAGTGCTGCAGCCGGTTGGGGTTCTCCCCGTAGCGCCCGTCGGTGGGCCGGCGCGAGGGCTGCACGTAGGCGGCGTTCCAGGGTTCCGGACCGATGGCGCGCAAGAAGGTGGCTGGATGGAAGGTCCCGGCGCCCACTTCCAGGTCCAGGGGTTGCAGCAGGACACAGCCCTGTTCCGCCCAGTAGCGCTGCAGGGCGAGAATGAGACCTTGAAAAGTGGCCGGAGGTTTCGGGGCGACTTCGCTGGGCACGTGCGGATATCCGCTTGGGTCGGTCCTGAAAAGACGGGCCAGTATAGCGTGGATGGGGATGTGAACGAAGGCGCGGGTGTGGCCGGGGCCGCCACCACACCACCAGGGCCGAGTGTGCCCGCCGCCGGCACGACGTGGACTGGCGCCGTGGCGTGGCAGCTGGAACAAGACCAACGGGCGATATCTCGCAACCTACCGTCAGGGTTGTTCCCCGCTCGCCGGGCCCCCGGGCGCTAAAGATCCCGGGGGCGGCGGTCGATGCAGTGGGTGGGAGGCCCCGGATGACGGAACTTGTGCTCCAACCCACCGCCACTGCCCAGTGGCATGCCCTGGTCCACGACGCGCAGCGTGTCTGCCACTGTGACTTGGACGAGGATCTGGAAAGTTACTTGGTCTTTCTGTTGATGCGTTTCGTCGCAGAGCCCGAACTGGCGGCCCGCGTCATGGCCCTGGAGTATCTGCGTGGGGCCGCTGCCAGCGGACGGGTACGGGCCGAGCGGCTGCGGGCCGTCGGGGATCAGTGCCTGCTCTACTCCGGGCTTTTCCCGCGCCGCGCCGAACGCCGCCTGGTGTGTACCAGCTATTTTGTGAGCCTGGGGCGTACCGCCTACCAGGATTTGGCGGACTCTTTCACGCGCGGCGCCTACGCCCTTTTCGCCCGGCTCGCCGCCGCGTTCGTGCCCCTGATGGATGTGCTCCAGACCATGCGGGACCTGGACGGCCGTCCTTGTCCGGACCTGCTGGGCAGCGCCGAGCTGTGGCGCGATACCGGCAGCGTCCGCGCCTTTCGGGCCCTGGTGAAGGCCACCGGGGGCGTGCCAGCGCCCCGCTCGGAGACCGGCGCCGGAGACGGGCCCCTGCACTGAACCGTTACCGCGGGTTTGTCGCCGGTACCGGGATCTTCTACACTTCATCACTACGGTATGCGCAGGTGCCGTGGCGAACGGGACCCTGCGCGGCCCGCTCGCCCGCCGGACCCGGGGTGGGCAGAGGGCGCCTGCCGTTAGATCCATTTTCCTGCCGACCCCAGGGGACTCCCATGACTGAACCGCGCAAGGCAGTGGCGCTGGTGTCCGGTGGCCTTGACTCCATGCTGGCCGTGAAAGTGATCTTGGACCAGGGCATCCATGTGGAGGGGATCAATTTCTTCACGGGATTCTGCGTCGAGGGACACACCCATGCCATACGCGACCGTGACCGGGCGCGCCCAAAACGCAACAACGCCCTGTGGGTGGCCGAGCAGCTCGGGATCCGGTTGCACATCCTGGACGTATCCCAGGACTACAAGGACGTGGTGCTCAATCCCCGCCACGGCTACGGCCAAAACCTCAACCCGTGCCTGGACTGCAAGGGGTTCATGGTGGGGCGGGCGCGGGCTTGGATGGAGGCCCACGGTTTCGACTTCGTGATCACCGGGGAGGTCCTGGGCCAGCGTCCCATGTCCCAGCGCCGCGATACCCTCCCGGTGGTGGCACGGGAGTCGGGCGCCGGGGACCGGTTGTTGCGTCCGCTGTGTGCCCGGTTGCTGCCGCCCACCTTGCCTGAGCGGGAGGGCTGGGTGGACCGCGAGCGGCTGTTGGATTTCAACGGACGGTCCCGCAAGCCCCAGATGGCCTTGGCCAAGCGCTACGGATTCAGCGACTACGCTCAGCCTGCCGGCGGCTGCTGCTTCCTCACGGATGCGCGCTACTCGGCAAAGCTGCAGGACCTGTGGCAGGCACAGGGGGTCCGGGACTACGAACTAGACGATATCATGCTGTTAAAGGTAGGGCGCCACCTGCGCCCGCGCCCTCACTTCAAGCTCATTATTGCCCGGGAAGAAGGCGAGAATCGATTCCTGGAGGGCTACCGGCGGCAGTTTACCCACCTGACCACCGTGAGCCACCCCGGGCCCCTGGCCTTGGTAGACGGGGCGGCGGACGGCACGGATCTGGAGCTGGCCGCGCGTCTGACTGCCCGCTTCAGCCAAGGCCGGGACGCACCGTGGGTCCAGGTGGAGGTGACGCCCCTCGGAAAGGCCCCGCGCGTGCTGGAGGTGGCGCCGCTGGCGGCGGATGGGGTTCCCAAGGAGTGGTATCTGTGACCTGTCAGGTACTGGACGCACGCCGTCTGCTGTGTCCCCTGCCGGTGATCCGTACCCAGGATCGGGTTCGCCTTATGCTCCCCGGGGACCGGCTGGAGATCCGTTGCACCGACCCCGGTGCCACCCACGATATCCCGGTCTGGTGCCGCATGTACGGTCACCGGGTACTGGAGACCCGGGAGTCCGGGGGGGAAATCGTGATCACCATCGAGGTGGCCGTCGGCTCGTGAGGCCAAGTTCCCGCAGCGGTTCCGCGCACCGCCGGTCTGGTGGATAATACCCGCCGAACCGGCCCTTCCGGCGCCGCGCGATCCCATGACCCCTTCCCCACGCATGTCCAACGGCATCACCGACAACGCTATCCCGTCTCCGGACGCGGACGCTCGCTATCAGGCCTCCCGCCGGGTCACCGTAGTGGGCGCGATGGTGAACGTGGTGCTGTCCGTGGTGAAGGTCGTGTTCGGCTTGCAGGGACATTCGCAGGCTTTGGTGGCGGATGGGATACACTCGCTGTCCGATCTTGTGTCCGACGCCATGGTTCTGGTGGCGGTCCGCCACGGTAGCCGGGACGCGGACGAAGACCATCCCTATGGCCATGGACGTATCGAGACGGTCATCACCGTCGCGCTCGGCGTGTTTCTGATCCTGGTGGGGGCTGGGATCATGTACGATGCGGGCTACCGTCTCTTCGCGCCCCGGGACCTGTTGCGCCCGGACGTGCTGACCCTGGTGATCGCCGCCCTGTCCATCGTATCCAAGGAGGCGCTCTACCACTACACGGCGCGCGCCGCGCGCCGCTTCCGTTCCAACGTGCTGCGGGCCAACGCTTGGCATCATCGCAGCGATGCCATCTCCTCCGTGGTGGTGGCGGTGGGGATCGCGGGAACCCTTGCGGGCCTCCCCTACCTGGACGCCATCGCCGCCATCGTGGTGGCGGCGATGATCGCCAAGATCGGCTGGGGCCTGATGTGGCAGAGCGTGCGTGAGCTCATCGACACCGGCCTGGAGCGGGAACGGGTGGTAGCGGTCGAACATGCCATACAATCCGTGCCAGGGGTGAAGGCCCTGCACATGCTGCGCAGCCGGCGGATGGGCTCCGACGCGCTCGTGGACGTGCATATCCTGGTGGAACCAACCTTGAGCGTATCCGAAGGGCACCAGATCAGTGAGACGGTACGTGCGCGGTTGATCCGCCAGTTCGAGGAGATCACGGACGTGTTGGTGCATATCGACCCGGAAGACGATGCGACCGTATCCCCATCGCAGCACTTGCCCCAGAGGGATGAGATGCTGGTGCGGTTGCGCCGCGAATGGCGTGGACTGGACGAGGCGCGTCGCCTGCGCCGAGTCACCCTCCATTATCTGGGGGGCAAGGTGAATGTCGAGTTGGTGCTGCCGCTCGCGGTGGTGACGGATCTGGACTCCGCAGAAACACTCGCGGAGGCCCTGGCCCGCGGGGCCCGGAATCTTCCCGAGGTGGGGAAGGTCGCGGTGCACTTCGAGAGCGCGCTCGCACGATAACGGTGCGCAGGCGGCCAGTTTGCACTATCATGACGCATTTTTTGAAAAAGTCGGGCCGCCGGACCACCGTAAGCACTGAAATAACAGGCGGTTATATCAATGGCACAGTTTGTGCTCTTTACAACCAACCGGTTCCGGCGGCCGCGCAGATGCATCGCGCAGCGCCTCCCGTCACTGTCCAGGAGGACCTTTCATGTCCGCGAAAGTACTGAAGTTGCTCAAAGACCAGGGTGTCAAATTTGTCGACCTCCGGTTCGCCGACACCCGTGGTAAAGAACAGCATCTGTCCATGCCGGCGAGCCAAGTGGACGGCAGCTTTTTCAAGGACGGCAAGATGTTCGATGGTTCCAGCATCGCCGGCTGGAAAGGGATCAATGAATCCGACATGGTGCTAATGCCGGACCCGGAAACGGCGGTGATGGACCCGTTTACCGACGAGCCGACCCTGATCGTGCGCTGCGATATCCTCGAGCCCACCACCATGCAGGGTTACGACCGCGATCCGCGGACGATCGCCAAGCGCGCCGAGGCCTACCTGAAGTCCACCAAGATCGCCGATACCGCCTACTTCGGGCCGGAGCCGGAGTTTTTCATCTTTGACGACGCGCGCTGGGGTGCGGAGATGCGCGGCGCGTTCTACAAGATCGACTCCGACGAGGCATCGTGGAACTCCGAGCGCGTCTTCGATGACGGCAACATCGGGCACCGTCCCTCCGTCAAGGGCGGATATTTCCCGGTGCCACCGGTGGACTCCCTGCAAGATATCCGCTCCGCCATGTGTCTGGCACTGGAGGAGATGGGGTTGAAGGTGGAGGTGCATCATCACGAGGTGGCAACCGCTGGTCAGTGCGAGATCGGCACCGCCTTCAACACCCTTACCCGCAAGGCGGACGAACTGCTGATCCTCAAGTACGTGGTTCAGAACGTGGCCCACGCCTACGGCAAGACGGCGACCTTCATGCCGAAACCCTTGGTGGGCGACAACGGCAGCGGCATGCATGTGCACCAGTCCCTGGCCAAGCAGGGCAAGAATCTGTTCGCGGGCAACAAGTACGGTGGGTTGTCGGAACTCGCGCTTTACTATATCGGCGGCATCTTCAAGCACGCGCGTGCCCTGAATGCCTTTACGAACTCAGGTACCAACAGTTACAAGCGCCTGGTCCCGGGTTTCGAGGCACCGGTGCTGCTGGCCTACTCGGCGCGCAATCGCTCCGCATCGGTGCGTATCCCGTACGTGGCCAACCCAAAGGCGCGGCGCATCGAGGTACGGTTCCCGGACTCCAGCGGCAACCCGTACTTCACCTTTGCGGCGTTGATGATGGCGGGCATCGACGGGATCCTCAATAAGATCCACCCCGGCGAGGCCATGGACAAGGACCTGTACGATCTTCCGCCGGAAGAGGAAAAGAAGATCCCCACGGTGTGTCACGCGCTGGATCAGGCGCTTGGCATATTGGACAAGGACCGCAAGTTCCTCACCGCCGGTGGAGTGTTTTCCGACGATATGATCGACGGGTATATCGACCTGAAGATGAAGGAGGTCACCCGCCTGCGCATGACCACGCATCCAGTGGAATTTGATCTCTATTATAGCCTGTGAAGTTGCCGTAAACGTGCGGCTCACAGACGCCCCCTTGCGGGGGCGTCTGTCGTTTGAGGCCCCCGCCGTGGCCCCCGTGCCGGCGCGGCCGGGAAGCGGGGCAGGCTACCCTGCGCGCTACCCTTCATGGCCGGGCCCTTGCGCCCCAGGACCGGCTCCACTATCGTAGTCGTCATGAATCGCAGCTGGGTCATACTTGCCCTGTGGGCGGTGCCAATGCTGGCGTCTGCCGCCAACGTCTACCGCTGGGTGGGCAAGGACGGGTCGGTGGTCTTTTCCGACCAACCCCGCCCCGGGGCCCAGAAAGTGGTGATCCCGCCGGCCAACGTCTACGATCCGGCCAAGCTCCCGGTGCCGGGGGTGACCGGCACCGCGGGCATGGCAGGGCACGCCGTCTACGCGTCCCTGAAGATCACCGCACCCGGGCCCGATGCCACGGTGCGCCAGAACAATGGGGATGTCGCCGTGAAGGTGGCGATCCACCCGGCGCTCAGGGCAGGGGAAGGCGACACCATAGTTCTGCTGCTGGACGGCTCCCGCTTGCCGCACCAATACGCGGCGCCGGATATGGTGATTCCCAACGTGGATCGTGGCACCCACACCCTGGAGGCCCAGGTGGTGGGGCCTACGGGTAACGTACTGACGTCGAGCCCAGTGGTCACGTTTCACTTGATGCGGTTCTCCGCGCTCCTCGCACCGAACCCCGCGGGGACCCAGGGATCGCCCGGCCCCAATGTGCTGAGTTCCAACCCCAATGTCCGGTCGCAAAACCCTAATGTACTTTCTTCGAATCCGAACGTACTCAGCCCCAACTCCAATATCCCCCGCCCGCTACGCAGCGGCGCCCCCTAACGCCTTGTCCAAGTAGTCGTGTCGGTACTGCGGCGGCGGGCAACCGTCCTATTTTTCTGATCGTGTCCGTTCCGATGGCGCGGATCGACGCCTAGTCGAGGCGGCCCCTGAGAAGAGAATACGGCCCGGCCCTGGCTACGTGGGCAGCCGCGGCCGGAAACCGCTCAGAAATCCGGGCTAGAGCCCGTCTCATCGGCTATTGACGCGTGACCCGTGGGCTCATTGCTGCGGCGCAGCGGCGCCCAAAATGCACTATCATGGTGCGCACAGGGTCGCTAAGTGGCCACCCATATCCCCGCAGGGAACCTCAATGCGTGCAAGCGTGCGTTGGCGCACCGCGGCCGCACACCGCTGTCCATGGCAGTGCATTGTTCGTAAATGATTTTTTTCAGAATCCCGCGAAAGATTTGATACCCGCGACGGGGAGTGGTTTGGTTTTTGCAAGAGGTTTTGCAAGAGGTTCAGATATGCCAGCGCCGGTCTTGCCAATGCGGAATGGGGCCCAAAGGGTCCTCGAGAATCTCAGCGTCGCGGTCCTATTGCTGGGGGACGGTCTCACCCTGCGCTACCTGAATCCGGCCGCGGAGATGCTGCTGGAGGTCAGCGCACGCCAGGCACGGGGGTTCCACCTGAACCAGCTCCTGCCCGGCGCCGAGTGCCTCACCCCGATCCTGGCCCAGGCCCTGGCGGGCGCCCACCCCTACACCGAACGGGGGCTGGAGCTGCGGCTCCCCATTGACCGCCTGGTCACCGTTGACTGCACCGTGACCCCGATTTTGGAGGCCGACTCCAGCCCCGCGGTGGTGCTGGAACTGCTACAGGTGGACCGCCACCTACGCATCACGCGGGAAGAGAACCTGATCGCCCAGAGCCAAGTAACCCGCGCCCTCATCCGCGGGCTCGCCCACGAGATCAAGAACCCCCTGGGTGGCCTGCGCGGAGCGGCACAACTCCTGGAACGGGAACTCCCCGGCGCGCATCTCAGGGAGTACACCCGCATCATCATCGGCGAGGCGGACCGGCTGCAGTCCCTGGTGGACCGGATGCTGGGTCCTAATGGACTGCCCCGCAAGCGCGAGATCAACCTGCACCAGGTGGTCGAGCATGTGCGCAACCTGGTGGAGGTGGAAGCGCCCGCCGGGGTGCGAATCCAGCGTGACTACGACCCCAGCATCCCGCCCCTCTGGGCGGATCCGGACCAGCTGGTGCAGGCGTTGTTAAACATCGTGCGCAATGCCCTTCAGGCGGTGGCCGATCAGGGGACCATCGCGTTGCGCACCCGCGCCCAACGCCAGTTCACCATCGGTACCCGGCGCCACAAACTGGTGGCACGGATCGACGTGGTGGACGATGGTCCGGGGATTCCACCGGAACTTCAGGAGAGCATCTTCTTCCCGATGATCACGGGTCGTGCGGGCGGTACCGGGCTCGGTCTCTCCATTGCCCAATCACTGGTAAACCAGCACGGCGGATTGATCGAATACACCAGCCGTCCGGGCCATACCGAATTCACCCTGCTGTTGCCATTGGAGTGCCGCGATGAGTAGCCCGGAACGCATTTGGATCATCGATGATGACCGCTCGATCCGCTGGGTGCTGGAACGTGCCCTGCGGCAAGCGGACATGAGTGTGAAGACCTTCGAGAGCGCCGACGGCGTGCTGGACGCCCTGTCCCGCGATGTCCCGGATGCGATCATCACCGACATCCGCATGCCGGGCACCGATGGACTGCAATTGCTGGAGCGGATACGCGCGCACTATCCGGACCTGCCGGTGATCGTGATCACCGCGCATTCCGATTTGGACAGCGCCGTATCCGCCTTCCAGGGCGGCGCATTTGAATATCTTCCCAAGCCCTTCGACGTCGATGACGCACTCGCGGTGGTCCGCCGCGCCGTCGCACACCGGCGCGAACGCAGCGTTGGGGGTGGCGGTACCCAAAGCGCGCGCATGCCGGAGATCATCGGCGAAGCCCCGGCCATGCAGGAGGTGTTCCGCGCCATCGGCAGGCTGTCGCGGTCCAACATCACAGTGCTCATCACCGGCCAGTCAGGGACCGGCAAGGAACTGGTGGCGCGCGCCTTGCACCGCCACAGCCCGCGTACCGACCACCCCTTCATCGCCCTCAACATGGCGGCGATTCCCCGCGACCTTCTGGAGTCGGAGCTGTTCGGCCACGAGCGTGGCGCATTCACGGGCGCCACCGGCCAGCGACGCGGGCGCTTTGAGCAGGCCGACGGTGGCTCCCTCTTTCTGGACGAGATCGGCGATATGCCGGCGGAGTTGCAGACCCGGTTGTTACGCGTGCTGTCGGACGGGGAGTTCTACCGGGTTGGGGGACATACCGCGATCCAGGTGGACGTGCGGATCATCGCGGCCACCCACCAGGACCTGAGCCAGCGGGTGCAGGAGGGTACCTTTCGGGAAGACCTGTTCCACCGCCTGAATGTCATCCGGATCCAGATCCCGCCGCTGCGGGAACGGCGCACCGATATCCCCGGCCTGGCGCGCGTGTTTCTGGAACAGGCGGCGCAGGAGCTCGACGTGGCACCCAAGGCCTTGCGCCCGGATGTGGACGCCTACCTCCAGAACCTGGACTGGCCCGGTAATGTGCGCCAGCTGGAAAATACCTGCCGCTGGCTTACCGTGATGGCCCCCGGGCGGGAGATCCATATGGCGGACCTACCGCCGGAATTGCGGGAAGACGCCGGTGTCCCGACCCGCGAAGAGGACTGGGAATCGGGCCTGAAAAGGTGGGCGGAGCAGCGCCTCGCCCAGGGTGAACGGGCGATCCTGGATGAGGCGACCCCGCGGCTGGAGCGCATCCTGATCGAAACCGCCTTGCGGCGTACTGGTGGACGGCGTCAGGATGCCGCCAAGCTCCTGGGCTGGGGGCGCAACACCCTCACCCGGAAGATCCGCGAACTGGGCATGGAGGCGACGCTAGGCCACGAGCCTTCCTGAGCGGCTGCAGGGCCCCCGCGCGGGACGCGCGCGCCCGCGATTAGGTGCCGCGTTCTACGGGAGCTCGCGCTGATAAATCACGCGGTTGGGGGCCTTGAAGATGCCGAAGGAGGCGAGCGCACTGGGATTGGACAGCGAGCCGCTCGCGTTCCAGTCATACTGCAGCCAACTCGCCACGGTCCCGGTCACGTCCACCGAACCGACCTTGCCGGCGCCGGGAGCCGACAGGGTCAGGGCGCCGCTGCCCGCACTCAAGGTGACGCCGGTGATGGCGGTGTCTCCGGGATGCAGGGCGCCGGACCAGTTCCCGAGGGTGAAGCTGCCTGCGCTGAGGGTCGTGCAGGTGTCGGCAGTGTTGGGTACCCACTGGGCTGTGGCATCCTGGTAGTACTGCACCGCCAGGGGCATGGTGAGATCGAGCAACTCCGAGCCGAAGGCATTCTGCAAAAATACCCGCCCGCTGCGGATCTCGGTAGTGCCCTCCAGGTGCCCCGCTGAAGTCACCGCGTCGGTATCCGTGGCGCGCACCGCAAGCGTGTACGGGGCGGTGTCCTTGTTGGTGAATGTATAGGTGATCTGGTTGTCGGAACCGACCCCATGGACATAGTCGAGGGCCGCGAGCAGGTTGTTGCTCAGGGTGCCTCCGGTTCCGGCGTTGGCGTCGGAGAAGGTGGTGAGCTTGGCGTATCCCAGGTTCCCGTCATAGTTCTGGGTGACGGTGCCCAAGGTATTGTATGCCGTCGCAGTGACGTTGAAGGGCTGCGCGGAATAGGTGAACGGCGCGCCGCTGCAACCTGGGGTCACCACGGTCTGGAAATACGCCGGAATGAAGCGCCCCACCACGGCGTTGCCGTAGACGTTGATCCCAGGGGTATTCAGATAGTTTGCCGCCTGCGCTTGCAGGGTGAAGCTGCCCACCTCGCTGTATTGCAAGGGGCTGGCGGTGGTGCTGCCACCGCCGTAGGCCGCCTGGGGAAGCGTGACCGGTGCGGTACCACCCAGCGTCAGATTGCCGCGGACACCGCCCGCTGGCTGGAACGGCGTGCCGGCCGCAAGGGCGGTATTCCAGGCAAAGCTGGGAGTCAGCGGGTTGTCCGCCAAGTTTGCGCCCGGTGCCGGGCTGCCGGTATTGCCCGGATCGTCCGCGGCCTGCCATTGCACGCCGCGCACCGTGGCGCTGAATCCGCCGCCCGCAGCGGTGAATACCGCGCCCCCCGGCGTGGTGCTGCCGGGGTTCGGCGTGGCGCCGGCGCTGATGTTTACCAGCGCCAGTGCAAACGGACGCACGGTCAGGGTGGCGCTGCTCCCATCGATGGGCCGCGCACCGCCGGTCAGGTCCTTGGCGAAGCCGCTGGTATCGTCCCGCAGGCCGAGGGCGTATTTGCCCACGTCGGAGGTGTTTAAAGTGAAGGGCGCCTGACCGGAGCTGAAAGCGAGGCTCAGATCGTTCGCCGCGGGGATCGCACCGGGCAAGGTTACGCCGCCGATGGCGGGTGGCAGCGCGCCCGCCGGATCGCTGGGGTCCGCCACGTACCACGCCTTGAGGGGCTTGACCCCCGCGTATCCCGTCGCAATGGCGCAGTTGCCGGTAGTGGGGTCGCGGCGCCACAGCGCAACGTCGAACCCATGGGGCCGCGCCGCCACCACCTGGGTGCCGAGCGGGTCAGTCGGCGTGATGACGAAGGCGTCGTCGCGGAAGCTGACCGGCGCGGAAGTGGACGTCACGTTCGCGGTGGGGTCCGTTACCGTAACGGTGAGGTCGTCGGCGTGCACGTCGGCGAGATTGAGAACCACACTCCCGTTGTCGGCGGGGACGAACTGATAGGTCCCGGTCCCACTGTCCGCGGCGCCCGGCGTCACGGTACCGGAGGCGGTATTCACTGACCAAGTCCCATGTCCAGCGGAGTCGCTCAGGTTGACGAGCCCGCCGTAGGTAGTCAGCACATTGTTGGCGGCATCCTCGGCGGTGATGGTGACGGGCAGCGGTGAGCAGGTGCTGGCGGTCCCGGTGCCCACGCCGATCGTGAAATGATCCAACGCGACGCACGGATGGGTGGCGTTCATGTCGAACAGGATCTCGGCCGGGGTGAGCACCTGGCGGTAGATCCGCACCTCGTCCATGACCCCGTCCGCAGAACCCCCGGTGGCGCCCGGCGGCCCCTGGAAACTGCTGCGGTTGTTCCCCAGATAGAGGCTGTTCAAGGCCCCCAGGGCACCGCTGGAGCCGGAGGCCGAGTCGGTGGCTGCCAGGTTGCCGTTCACGTAGATCTGTATCGTTCCCGCCCCCAGGTCCCAGGTCACGGCGATGTGGACCCAGGTCTTCTTCCCGAAGGAAAAACGTCCGGTCTGCGCCGCGTAGCCGTTGCCCTGGTTGTCATCGAAGCCAAAGCGGAGCTGGCCGCGGTTGCGCAGGTCCAGGAAGAAATAGTTATCCTGGGCGTTGTTACCGTTGGGCGGTGCCGGCTTGGATGCGTCGAACAGCAT